>JBFFGY010000151.1:0-6834 GCA_041557215.1 Alphaproteobacteria bacterium | reverse complement strand
GGCCGTTGCCCTTGCCGCGGCTGGCGAGGCGAAGGGGTGGGGACTGCTTAATGCCTTTGCGATGCCCTACTGGGCGAAATTCCTGTTAGCCATCCTGATTCTCGATTTCGCCATCTATTTGCAGCATGTGATGTTCCATGCGGTTCCGGCGCTGTGGCGGCTGCACCGGATGCATCATGCGGACCTGGATTTCGACGTCACGACCGGCGCCCGCTTCCACCCTGTGGAAATCCTGCTCTCGATGGGCATCAAGTTCATGGTGGTCGCGGCCCTAGGCGCACCGGCGGCGGCGGTGCTGCTCTTCGAAATCCTGTTGAACGGGATGGCGATGTTCAACCACGGGAATGTCCGGATCCCGCGGGCAATCGATCGCGTCATGCGCTGGCTCGTCGTCACGCCGGACATGCACCGCGTGCACCACTCCATCCTGGTGCGAGAGACCAACAGCAATTTCGGCTTCAATTTGCCTTGGTGGGACCGGCTGTTCGGTACCTACCGCGACCAGCCCCAGGCCGGGCATGACGGCATGACCATCGGCATTGAACAGTTCCGCGACGGGCGTGACCTATGGCTCGACCGCATGCTGGCCCAGCCCCTGCGCGGACCGGCCAGCGGCTATCCGATCGGCCGGGAAGAGAACGACGGATGACCCGCAAGCGCGAACAGGGTGGTTTGGCCGGCCGCAATAACGCGGTGGGCCGCGCCCTCGCGGAATGCATGCGAATTTCCATCTTTTTCATACTGGTCGCCTCGATCGCGGCGGTTCTGGCCGCAGGCGCGGCGGAACCTGAAAAGCCATCAATTTTGGAAAACGCGCCCTTGTGCCTGCACGGCGCCGCGGGAGAATAAACGATGGCCGTCGTAGCCGCGGACGAAAGACTGGCTAGTGAGGCACCCTCCCGGGAACCTCGCAGTGCCGGCAGCGGCGAGCAGGACTTAATGCCAAGCCGGTATTCGGCGCGCGTGCGAGCGCTGTCGATGCTGGCCTTCGGCTATGTGGTGTTTGCTTTCCTCCATGCGCGGGTGCTGCACTGGTTCGAGGGGCCGGACGGCGCGGCGCCGCTCTGGCTCAGCAACTGGACCGAATATGCGGTCATCCTGGCCTTCGGTATCTGGCGCACGGTTTCCGAGAGAAATCCCTATACGCGCAAGCGGCTGGCGTTCCTGACCGCCGCCGTGGCCCTGTTCTGGTGGCTGTTGCCCAGCACTCTGCGCATTCCCGAACCTTTCATCGGCGCGCTGCCGGGCCAGCCGGTATTTCCGCAAATCCATGCGCCGGGCACCCTGACCTTCTTTGTCATCCTGTTGCTGGTGTTCCTGTTCGGGCGGCGCGTGGTTTGCGGCTGGAACTGTCCTTGCGTCGGCATTCGCGAAACCGTGGGCTTCGCCTTCCGCGACCGGACGAGCCGCGGCGAGACAGCCTGGCGCTGGCGCCATACAAAATGGGTCTTCTTCGTCCTCTATCTTGGTATCTTCGCGCTGATCATGATTCCCGGTGCGCCCTATGTTTCGGTGCTTTACAGCGCCTTCCTGGGCCTCATTGCGGTCACCTATTTCGGGTCGTTCTTCGTCGCCCCGCTGGTCGGCAACCGGTTCTATTGCCGCTATCTCTGCCCCTATGGCGCCACTTTCGGGCTGCTCAACCATGCAGGCTTCTATGGCATCCGCATGGATACGGACAAATGCGTCGATTGCCGGCGCTGCGAACAGGTCTGCGATATGGGCATCCCGGTCTGGCGCCAGGGCCAGGACCATGGGCGCGTCACCGGCCTCGAGGACTGCATGGGGTGCGGCCGCTGCGTGGTTTCCTGCCCGACCGATGCGCTGGAAATTCCGCGATGTCCGCAACGAATTCATGCCGAATCCGCGGATGAACGCCTCTTACCTGCTGAAACGCAGCGAACCCGTACCGCTGGCTCCGTGGATAGAACCGGCCCGGCGCCTGGCGACGGAAGGGAGCCGCGACTGGGGCGCGGATCGACGCGCGCCGACCCTGGCGGAAGCCCGCGCCCAGGCTTCCCGCTGTCTCGATTGCGGGGTGCCGGGCTGCCGCGATGCCTGCCCCCTGCATAACAATATTCCCGAATGGATGGCGGCGCTGGCGTCGGGCGACATCGAACAGGCCGCCGCAATCAGCCACAGCACCAGCAATATGCCGGAAATCTGCGGCGCCCTCTGTCCAAAGGAACGGCTTTGCGAAGGCGGCTGCACGCTGCAGCCGCATGGCGGCGCGGTGACCATCGGGGCCGCTGGAGCAGTTCGTCCAGGAGGAAGCCTGGCGCCGTGGCTGGCGGCTGGAACCGCGGTCGAATGTGGCGGGTCGAGGCCGGGCCGCAATCATCGGGGCGGGTCCGGCGGGCCTTGCCTGTGCTAATGAACTGGCCGCGGCCGGTGTCGTGGTTACGGTCTATGACAGAAATCAGGTCGCCGGCGGGTTGATGAGCTATGGCGTGCCGCCCTTCAAGCTGGACCGCGGCGCGGTCGGCCGGCTGGTTACAAGATTGAAGGCGGCCGGGGTGGCGTTCGAACTCGGCACCGATGTCGACGAGGCCCGATTGCGTCGGCTTGCCGAGGAAGCCGACGCGTTGTTCCTAGGTACGGGTGCGCAGGTCCCCCGGGATGTCGATCTTCCGGGACGGCATCTGGCGGGGGTCGTCGGCGGGGTCGGCTGGCTCGCCGGGGTCAACGCCGCACTGCTGGAGAAACGCGATCCGCCAGACCTGGGGGGCAAAACGTCCTGGTGCTGGGCGGCGGCGACACCGCGATGGATTGCGCGCGCAGTGCGGTCCGCCTGGGTGCTGCTTCGGTGACGATGGCCTATCGCCGCAGCCGTGAGATGATGCGGGCGTCGGCAAAGGAAGTGGAGGCTGCTAGATCGGAGGGCATTGCCTTCCTTTTCAACAAGGTTCCCGCCATGATCGAGGGAGAATCACGGGTTTCGGGAATGCGCTTCGCATCGGAAGGTCCCGCGGAAGCCATCGCCTGCGATCTCGTTATCCTGGCCTTGGGACAGGTCGCCGGGCACCCGGCCTGCATGGAACGGCTGGGCATCTCGACGGACGAGACCGGCCGCTTCCTGGTGGATGATCAGGGCCGCACGAGCCATCCGAAATTCTTTGCAGGCGGCGAAAATGCGAACGGGTCCGACCTGGTGGTGACCGCCGTTGCCGCCGGGCGCAAGGCGGGCCGGCAAATTGCCGCCGCGATTACAGCGTCGCGAGATGGGAATTCTTCAGATCGGTGACCAGCATGCTGCCCGGGGCATGGGTAATGCAGAATTCCGGTTTGGCTGTCGCAATCACCGCCTGGGGAGTGACCCCGCAGGCCCAGAAGACGGGCAGTTCGCCCGGCTTCACCTCCACGGCGTCGCCATAATCGGGCTTCGAGATATCGCTGATACCAATTTTTTCCGGCAGGCCGATATGAATTGGTGCGCCGTGCACAGCGGAAAAGCGGGTGGTCACCTGGATTGCGCGAATCGCATCCGCCGGCTTCATCGGGCGCATGGAAACCACCATCGGGCCGTGGAAGGGCCCGGCCGGCGCGGTCTGGATGCTGGTGCGCCACATCGAAACGTTGGTCCCGTTTTCGATATGACGCAGCGGAATATCGTTGTCGATCAGCGCTTCCTCGAACGAGAAGGAACAGCCGATCGCGAAGGCGACCAGATCGTTGCGCCAATGGGCGCTGATGTCCGGCACCTCCTCCACCAGTTCGCCATCGCGCCAGATGCGGTAGAGCGGCAGGTCGGTGCGGATATCCAGGTTCTCGCCCAGGGACGGGACATGCGGATCGCCCGGGTCGGATGAGCCCAGCAGCGGGCAGGGCTTGGGATTAAGGTGGCAGAAACGGTGGAAATCCACGGCAAGTTCCGCCGGCAGGATCGCCAGATTTCCCTGCACATAGCCCGGCGCGACGCCGGCCGTCGGGCCGCGATAATCGTTGCGGCGGAATCGCTGCCGCGCCTCCAGACCGGTCTTTGCGCCAATGACCTGCCCGTCCAATGCAACCTCCCGCAAATTCAAGCGTGCCAAGGGTGAAAACATATGCTCATATGGCTGCGCTGTCCAACGGGTCCACAGACCCGGAGGGCGGCTTCAACCATGCATCGGCCGCAATACAGCTCCGCGTAAGGGGCGCTGGTGGCGGCTGGTGTTTTACCGGATTGTGCGCCGCCATGATTCGCTCCGCCGAACTGACCGATATCCCGGCGCTTGTCGCCATCGAGAACCGATCCTTCGAAACGGACCGGCTGTCGCAGCGCAGCTTCCGCTACCTGCTCTCGCGCGGCCATGCGGCGACGGTCGTGGAGGTCAACGACGATGGCACGATAAGGGGCTATGCGATGGTGCTGTTCAGCCGGGGAACCTCGCTCGCCAGGCTCTATTCCATCGCGGTCGATCCCGACCATCGAGGCCACGGGCTTGGCACGGCCTTGCTGCGGGAGGCGGAGGATGCGGCGCGGAATCACGACGCGGCCTATATGCGGCTGGAAGTACGCGAGGACGATCCGTCGACGCAACGGCTGTATCACAAGGAGGGCTACCGCAAGTTCGCCGTCCAGCATCATTATTACGAGAATGACATCGACGCGATCCGCATGGAGAAACCGCTGGGGCCGCGCCCCGATCCCAGCCTGGCGCGCGTGCCCTATTACAGCCAGAGCCTGGAATTCACCTGCGGGCCGGCGGCGCTGCTGATGGCGATGCATGCGGTCGACACGGACGTGGCGGTGGATATGCCGGCGGAACTCAGGCTTTGGCGCGAATCCACGACGATCTACATGACCTCGGGCCATGGCGGCTGCAGCCCCCTGGGGCTGGCGGTTGCGGCGGCCCATCGCGGCTTCGAGGTCGAAGTCTGGCTGAGCCAGAAGGAGCCGCTGTTCGTCAATTCGGTGCGCAGCGAACAGAAAAAGGAAGTCATCGGACTGGTCGAGGAGGATTTCCGGCTGGAGGCGAAGGAATTGGGCATTCCGATCAATTACCGGCCCTTGTCGGTAAAGGCGATGCGCGAGAAATTCGATGCGGGCGGCATACCGGTCGTTCTGATCAGTTCCTACCGTTTCGACCGGGAAAAGACCCCGCACTGGGTAGTTGTCACCGGCTTCGATGAAAAATATGTCTATCTTCACGACCCCTATATCGACCCCGACCAGGAAAAATCGGCAACGGATTGCATGCAGATACCCGTCCCCCTCAGCGATTTCGAACGAATGGCCCGTTACGGGCGCTCACAGCAAAAGGCCGCCCTGGTGATCGGCACGCGCAAGCGGGACGCAGGCTGATGCCGCTGCATCTGGTCGTCGTCGACAGGGTCGAGGATTTTCCGTGGGATATGCCGGGCTGCCGGGTGGTGACGGCGCGCGATTATGTGCGCGAACCGGCGCCGCCGCGCGCCAGCTCGGTCCGGGTGGTCAATCTCTGCCGCGACCACAGCTATCTCAGCTTGGGCTATTACTGTTCGCTGCTGGCCGAGGGGCGGGGCCACAAGACCATCCCCTCGATCGAGGTGATGCTGGACCTGCACTGGAAGCGGTTGTTGCGGATCGCCCTGCCCGAGGTCAGCGACCTTGTCGGCAAAACCTTCAAGGCCCCCGCCGATTCGGGCCAGGTGACAGCGCATATCTATTTCCGGCAGTCGGACGACCCAAGGCTGGTCGAGGTGGCGCGGCGGATTTTCGACCTGTTTCGCTGTCCGATTCTGAAGGTGAGTTTGCGCCATAGAGGCGGAGAGTGGGAGATCGTAGATCTGGCGCCGGTCGCAATCCGCGACCTGTCGGAAGCCCGCAAGGAGGCTTTCAGGGAGGCCATGGAGCGCTATGTGCGGGCGGCCTGGCGGCAGCAACGCGCCACGCCGCCCGCGCGCTATTCCATCGCCATCCTGCATGACCCGGTTGAGGCATTGCCGCCGTCCAATGCGCGGTCGCTGGACAAGTTCGTCAAGGCGGGGGCGAAGTTGGGCGTTGAGGTGGAACTGATCACCAAGGCCGATTACGGACGGCTGCTGGAATTCGATGCGCTGTTCATCCGCGAGACCACGGCGCTGGATCATCATACTTACCGCTTCGCCAAGAAGGCGGATTCGGAGGATCTGGTGGTGATCGACGATCCGCGCTCGATTCTGCGCTGCACCAATAAGATCTATCTGGCCGAACTGCTGCAGGCCAACAATGTGCCGACACCGAAAACCCTGGTCATCGACCGCAAGGGCGTGGGGCGGGTGGGGCCCGAACTGGGTTTTCCGGCGGTGATCAAGATACCCGACGGGTCGTTTTCGCGTGGCATGTACAAGGTGTCCGACAATGCGGAACTGAAGGCGGCCGCGGCAAAGGTATTCCAGGAATCCGACCTGATCATCGCCCAGGAATATATGCGCACCGATTTCGACTGGCGCGTCGGCGTTCTGGATGGTCGGCCGATCTATGTCTGCCAATACGAGATGGCGCGCGGTCACTGGCAGATCGTCAAGCATGAGGGCGAGGGCCAGCACACCGAGGGCGGGTCGCGCACACTGGCGGTGGAAGATGCACCCACGGCGGTGGTGGAAACCGCACTGCGGGCGGCCGCGCTCATCGGCGACGGGCTATACGGGGTCGACCTGAAGGAAACGCCGAAGGGCATTGTCGTCATAGAGGTCAACGACAATCCCAGCATTGATGCCGGCGTCGAAGACCTTGTTCTCAAGGATGATCTCCACCAGACCATCATCGGTTTTTTCGTGGACCGGCTTGACCGCCGCTCGCAGCCGCAACCGCCGAGCACGCCGCGCAAATCATTGAAATAACGCCGGCCAGGAGGTCTATCTAAAATGGGGGCCGTGGAACCAGGCGGT
>JBFFGY010000150.1:0-6849 GCA_041557215.1 Alphaproteobacteria bacterium | reverse complement strand
CGCCTTTCCGGCTCAAGAGATTTTGCTCTGACACCGCCTCTCGCCCCGTTCGGGAACTCGGCCCAGTAAAGTCATTACCCCTTGAAAGAGATCCCCTCAGCCGGGGGTATCGTCGAACACCCGATCGAACGGCACCTGGGCGAAGTCCCGCTCGGGTTCGTCCAGTTCGCGGGCGTAGCGGTGGCCGGCATAGACGGCCGCGGCGATGATCGCCGGGGCACCGCAATCGCCGATGCGGCGCAGGGATTTCACCCGTCCTTCCAGCGCGCGATAGAGCCCGTCGTTGGGCTGGCGCGCGGTCACCAGCACCAACGATTCGGCATCGATTTGCGTCTTCCGGCCGGCATAGCCGCAGGCAAGCGTCGTCGCCCCGCCGTCGAAGGCGGTCACCGCGTGGGAGACGACGATTTCGACTCCCAGTTCGATGAGCCGGCGCTGGCTACGGACCTGTTCGGCGGTGAAGCCCCCCCAGGCCGCCACCTTCGCCTGGCTTGTCACCAGCACCACCGGGAGTCTCTCGGCGCGCAGCCGTTCAGCGATAACCGCCGCCATGTAATAGTGATCGTCATCGAAGATCACGGTGCGGCCCGCCGGCAGCCGTCGTTCCATGATGTCGTCCGGCGTGAATATCCGCTCCGCGGGGCCGAGATCGGTCATTCCCGCATGATGGGAACGGCCGAATCCGTCGCGCCGCCAGGCTGCGCCCGTCGCGATGGCCACATGGTCGGCTTCGGTGGCGATCACATCCTCGGGGCCGAGCTCGCTTTCGCGGTAGATTTCCACATTGGGCATGCGTTCGATTTGCCCGACCCGGTAGTCGCGCACCCGCGCCCATTCGCTCAGGCCCGGCAGTTGCGATTCCCGCGTCACCCGCCCGCCCAGTTCGCGCCCTGCCTCGGCCAGCATAACCTCGTAGCCGCGCTGGCCCAGTGCCCGCGCCGCCTCCAACCCGGCCGGCCCCGCGCCAACGATCAGCACCCGCGAGTCGGATGCTTTCGGAGCGATCTTTTCCGGATGCCAGCCGCGGCGCCATTCCTCGTTCATGGTCGGATTCTGGGTGCAGCGGATCGGCACGCTCTGCCCGTCGCCCGTATAGCAGATGTTGCAGCCGATGCATTCGCGGATATCTTCCGGCCTGCCTTCCTCGATCTTCCTGGGCAGGAAGGGATCGGCGATCGAGGGCCGCGCCGCGCCGATGAAGTCCACGATGCCGCGCCTGACCTGGCTGGCCATCGTATCGGGCGAGGTGAAACGGCCGACCGTGACCACCGGCTTGCTGGTCACCGATTTCACGAATGACATGTAGGGCTCCAGCGCGCCTTCCTTGACGAAACGCGAAACCCCCATCTCGAGGCTGTAGTCCGCGATGTTGATGTCCCACAGATCCGGCAATTCGCCCAGCATCGCCAGCATCTCGCGGCGCTCGCCATGGATCGGCTCGCCGTCGGGGCCGCCGCCCTCCTCCGCCGAAAACCGCACGGCCACGGCGCATTTGTCGCCCACCGCCTCCTTGGTGTCCTCGATAATCTCGCGCACCAGCCGAACGCGGTTTTCCAGGCTGCCGCCATATTCATCGATCCGGCTGTTGGTCTTGGCGGACAGGAAATTGGCCAGCAGATAGCCATGGGTGGCATATACATAAACGATGTCAAACCCGGCTGTCCTGGCCCTCAGGGCGGCGTCGCGATGCCATTTCCTGAAGTTGCGGATATCCGTCTTGTCCATTGCCCGCGTGCAGAAAGGGTCGCCGTTGGTATTCGGCAGATTGCCGACATCTATCGGAACCTCGCGGGTATGAAGGTTCGCCGTCCGGACGCCGCCATACCAGAGCTCGACCCCCGCCAGCGCGCCATACTCGTGGACCTTTTCCGTCATCAGCGCATGGGCCCTGATGTCGGACTCGTTCCACAGGCTGGCCGAGGGATAGGGCAGGTCGTCGGAGGACGGATGGATCGAGCAATATTCGGTGCAGACCACGCCCCATCCGCCTTCGGCCTTGGCGCCGCGCAGCCCCGCCAGCATGCGCGGCCGCAGCCAGCCATCGCCGGTACAGTGCGGCACCTGATAGAAGCGGTTTTTCGCGGTAACAGGGCCGATCTTTACCGGCTCGAACAGGATATCGTAGCGGGGATCGCGGCCCATCTTCATGTCCTTCCTTGCCGTCTTGCGGCCTGTGGCGCTCTTTGGCTTCTAGTTGTCTTCGATCCGGATATGCTCGCGCCGGAAAGGCAGGTCTGAATCGACCGTGGAATCGAACTCGCGCGCGGCCCTGTGTCCGTCATAGACCGCAACAGCAATGGTCGAGGGAACATCGCAGTCGCCAATTGACTGGACCGACAGGATCCCGGCCTCCGCCAGCCTGTCCTCATCCGATGACAGTTCAAGGCGGAGCGCGTCGTTCGGCTGCCGCGATGTTACCAGGACCACGGAGGCCGCCGGCACCGTTTGCCGCCTGTCGGTATAGATGCAGGCAAGCTCGGCTTCTCCCTCGTGCACGGCCACCAGGTTGTGCGACGCCACCACAGCAATGCCCAGTTCCAGGATGCGCTTCTGGATATGGGAATGCTCCAGCGTATGATGTGTCCAGGCCGAGACGCTTTCATGCGTCGTCACGAGGGTAACGTCCAGCCCGTCCCTGCTCAGCTTCTCCGCGATCACGCCGCCCAAGTAGAAATTATCGTCATCGAATAGCAGCACCGGACCCGCTATTTCCGAGCCGGCAAAGATATCATCGGGTGTGTAGATTGCGGGGCCGTCGGTTCCCGGAACCGGATACTGGTTGCTCACCCCCACGCCATCACGCCGCCAGGTCGCGCCGGTGGCCAGGATCACATGGTCGAAGCCGAATTCCAGGATGTTTTCTGCGGTCAGCTTGCTGTCCAGATAGATTTCGACATTGGCCATTTCTTGTATGCGGCCGACACGCCAATCGCGCACCCTTGCCCAGGCGCTAAGTCCCGGCAGGTTGCTTTCCAGGCTCACGCGCCCACCAAGTTCGGTACCCGCTTCGGCCAGCGTGACCGCGTAACCGCGCTGGCCAAGCGCCCTCGCCGCCTCCAGGCCAGCAGGCCCGCCGCCGACCACCAGTACCCCGGCGTCGGACTCTTTCGCCGGGACCTTCTCGGGGTGCCATCCGCGCCGCCACTCCTCGCCGACGGTGGGGTTCTGGGTGCAGCGCATCGGGGTCCCGGTAAGCTGACCGGAGACGCAGATATTGCAGCCGATGCATTCGCGAATCTCGTCGATCCGCCCTTCCTCGATCTTTTTCGGTAGGAAGGGATCTGAGATGGAGGGGCGCGCCGCTCCGATCATGTCCAGCACACCGCGTTTTATCTGGCTGACCATCGTGTCGGGCGAGGTGAACCAGCCGACGCCGACGACCGGCTTCGTGGTCAGCGACTTCACGAAGCCTACATATTTTTCCTGAATGCCCTCTTCGCCGAAGCGCGAGGTCATGGAATCGTTTTCCCAGGCCGAGACATTGACGTCCCACAAGTCCGGTAACTCAGCTAGGCGCTCGACGATTTCACGCCCCTCGCCTTCGGCCGAAATCCCGTCCTCGCCCAGCAACTCGTCGACCGCGACCCGGACCGCCACCGCGCAGCGGTCGCCGACCGCATCCTTCGTTTCCTCCAGCACTTCGCGGAAGAGCCTCAGGCGGTTTTCCAGCGAGCCACCATATTCATCCGTACGATGATTTCGGCGCTTCTGAAGGAAATGCATCAGCAGCGAAATATCGTGCCCGGCATAGACATAGACGATGTCGGCGCCCGCCTTCTTGGCGCGCAGGGCCGCGTTGCGGTGCCAGCGGCGGAATTCCCTGATATCGTATTTGTCCATGCCGCGCGTCTGGGTCGGGCCGAAAACCACGCCGGCCTGGTTCGAAGGCCCCAGTGGCTTCATGCGGCTATAGAAATTCTGCACGCCGACGCCGTTATGGGCCAACTGGACACCCGCCAGGGCGCCATTTTCATGTAGCGCATCGACCATCAGGGCCAGATACTTGACGTCCTGCTCATCCCAGAGGCGCGCTTGCGGCTCCGGCGTATAGTCCGAGGAGGGGTGGATCATGCATTCCTCAGTGCAGGAGACGGCCCAGCCACCCTCGCCCTTCATCGCCCGCATGGCGGCGTGAGTCTGCGGCAGGTTGAAGCCCATGCCGTTGCAGTGCGGCACCTGATAGAAGCGGTTTTTCGCCGTGACCGGGCCGATTTTCACCGGCTCGAACAGGATATCGTAGCGCGGATCGCGGCTCATAATTTGGCGCCTCGCACAAAAAACCAACAGCTGGATTTTATGATCGCAGCAGTCTCGTACCCGCGGAATCCCAGGTCAACCAGACCTCGTCGCCCTCGCTCCAGTCTTTGTAGTCCACGGGGCGGCTATTCTGGCTTGCGACGGAGATCGGGTCCTTGACGCCATCGACACTGACAAAGAAGTGATTGCGTTCGCCCAGATAGGCCGCTGCGGTCAAAACCCCTCTTACGCCGTTCGCGCCATTTTCCGGCGGCGCATTGCGGATGGTCAGTTTCTCCGGCCGAATGCCGATCGTTACCGGGTCGCCGGTGGACGGGGCATCGCCCTCGCCGCAACTAACCAACAGTTTTCCGACCGGCCCTGCATCCACCACCACCGTGTCGCCTTCCATACCGGCAGCTTTGCCTTCGAGGAAATTCATCGAGCCGATGAAGGCCGCGACCTCGCGGCTGACGGGTCTTTCGTACAGATGTTCGGGCGTATCCACCTGGCGCACCTTGCCGTCGAACATCACGGCGATGCGATCGGCCATGGAAAGCGCCTCTTCCTGGTCGTGCGTGACAAAGATGAAAGTGATCCCCACTTTCTGCTGCAGGGCGCGCAGTTCGACCCGCATCTGTTCGCGCAAATTCTTGTCCAGCGCGCTCAGAGGTTCGTCCAGCAGCAGGACCTTGGGCTGCAACACCAGGGCTCGGGCCAGGGCGACGCGCTGCCGCTGGCCACCGGAAAGCTGGTTGGCGCCGCGGTCGCCGAGCCCTTCCAGTTTCACCGTTGCCAGCGCATCGTCGACGCGCCTGCCGATATCGGCCTTCGAAAGGCCCTCCCTTCGCAAGCCGTAGGCAATGTTCTGGCGCACATCGAGATGAGGGAAGATGGCGTAGTTCTGAAACACCATGTTCACCGGCCGGTGGTTCGGCGGCTCGATCGTCAGGTTCGTGCCGTCGATATGGACACTGCCGCTGTTGGACGCCTCGAATCCGCCAAGGATACGCAGCAGCGTTGTCTTGCCGCAGCCGGACGGTCCCAGAAGCGCGAAGAACTCATTCTGGGCGATGTCCAGCGAGACGCCGTCGACGGCCCGCACAGCGCCAAAATGTTTCGACACGTCGCGGATGGATACGAAATCCTTGGGGTTTTCCTTGATTGCCATTTTTTTACTTCTCGGATTTTGGGGCCGGACTGACGCCGCGGCGGCGCACCCATTCGGCAAATACGACTATGGTTACGGTGAACACCAGGATGCAGGCGCCCAGCGCCAGTACCACGGGTAGTTTCTTGGGGAAGCGAAGCTGACTCCAGATATAGAGCGGCAGGGTCGCTTCGTTGCCCGACAGGAAGAAGGCCAGGATGAATTCGTCGAAGGATTCGATAAAGGTCAGCAGAAGGCTGGCGACAATGCCGGGCAGCGCCAACGGGAAAGTCACCCGCCAGAAGGTTGTCCAGCCGGACTCGCCAAGATCGCGCGATGCTTCCTCCAGATTGGCGTCGAAGCCCTCCAGGCGCGAGATCATGACGAATGTCGCGAATGGCGTTGCGATCAGCACATGGGCCGCGCCGATCGTGACCAGGGACAGCTCTATGCCGACCGAATTCACCATGATCAGCAGGGCGATACCCAGAATGATGCCGGGGACTACAAGCGGCAGGACAAGCAGCCCCAAGGCCGGCCGCTGGCCGACGAAGCGATATCTCGTAAAGGCTCGCGCGGCGAGGACGCCCAGGGTGGTGCTGATAATCGAAACCGCGGTGGCCACCTTGATGCTGTTCCACAGGGCGGCCTGCATCGATTCAGTTTCGATCATGGCTTCATACCATTTGAGGGTGAAGCCCTTCAGCGGAAAAGCGATGTAGATCCCGTCGTTAAAGGAAAACAGAGGCAGGAACAGAACCGGTACATACAAAAAAATCAGATAGATGACGGCATAGGTCGCCAGGTTGCTATCGCCGGTCCACTTAAAGCGGCTGAAACTCATACTGCGCGCCCCCTCGCCTGCCGGGTGAGAAGCCATATGCCAAGGCTGGTCAGCGTAATGGCCATGGCCGAGACGATCGCCAGCGCGGACCCGAGCGGCCAGTCGTTGGCGCGGAAGAACATTGCATGCATGAGGCTGCCTACCATACGGCCGTCCGGCCCGCCCACCAGTTGCGGCGTGATGTAGTCGCCCACGGTCGGAATGAAGACCAGCATCGACGACGCGACCACACCCGGGATCGAGAGAGGCAGGGTCACGCGCAGGAAACGCTGGGTCGGGCTGTCGCCAAGATCGGTCGCAGCCTCCAGCAGGGACCGGTCGATCTTTTCCAGCGATACGAAAATCGGCAGGATTGCAATCGGCGCCCAGGCGTGGGCAAGGGTAATGACCACCGCGATGGGGTTATGAAGCAGGAAGGAAAGCGGCTGATCGATAATCCCGAGCCATTTGAGCCCTGAATTGATGATGCCGTTGAAGCCCAGGATGATTTTCCAGGAGAAAACGCGAAGCAGATAGCTGGTCAGGAACGGGACCGTGATCAGGATCAGCCATACGATCTTATGGCGCTGGACCTTGAAGGCGATGAAATAGGCTATCGGATAAGCCAGAAGGACGGTCG
>JBFFGY010000149.1:0-6851 GCA_041557215.1 Alphaproteobacteria bacterium | reverse complement strand
TGCGCGCTGGTGCCGCGGGCCAGGATATCGCGCGCCCGCACGATTTCAGCCACGCAATCCAGTCGTTCTGCGTCGGGGCGCAAAAGCTCGAACAGTTCCTCGAGCAGTTCCGGATAGGGCACGATTTCCCCTCTTCCGAAATCGATCAACCCCTGGTCGAACCCATAACGCTGGGCGCGCCAGCGGTTCTCGTTGACCAGCATATTCGCGTAGTAGCGCCAGCGCTGATTCGATCGCCGCAACCTTATCAGCATCGAAATAATACAGGCGTACAAGGCGGCGATGGTAATGCCATCGTCCATCGTGGTGCAAATATCCGCTATCCGCATTTCCAGGGTGGGGAACCTCGTGTGCGGGCGGATATCCCACCAGATTTTCGATGCATCCTCCAGCACGCCGGCATCAACGAGCACCTGAACATGGCGCAAATATTCGCCGTAACTTTCGAAACGCGATGGCAGACCGGTGCGCGGCAGCTCATTGAACACGCTGAGCCGGTAACACATCAGGCCCGTATTCTCGCCGCGCCAGAAGGGCGAGGAGGTACTGAGCGCCAGCAGATGCGGGAGGAAATAGGCGATCTGGTTCAGGAGATCCGTCCGAAGGTCGTCATCCTCGATACCGATATGAACATGCATGCCGCAGATCAGCAACCGGCGCGCCACCGCCTGCATATCTTCCGCCAGAACGTTGTATCGTTCCTTGTCCGTGTGATGCAGGCTCGACCACTCCGCCGAGGGATGGGTCGAGGATGCGATCGCGGCAAGCCCGTTGTTACGGGCCGCCTCGGCGACACTGCCGCGCAGAATGGCAAGCTTTTCCCGCACCTCCTTGATCGAGTGGCACACGGATGTTCCCACCTCGACCTGCGCCCGCAAGAATTCCGGCACGATCAGGCCGATCTCGTCGCCGCAGCGGGCGGCGCATTCCGTCAGGATAGTTTCATTCGGGTCGTCGGCAAGGTCGCCAGTCGCGGGATCGACGAGCAAATATTCCTCTTCGATACCGATGGTGAAATCGCCCGTCCCGTCCCGCTTCATGATGCCTCCCGGACCCTCGTTCCTATCGCCTGAATGACATCCGGATGGGCCAGTACGTTTGCCAGGGCCTTGCCAACCACCTCCGCCCAGTGATGCGCGCCGTGATGGCTGGCGATCAGATCCTGCCTGATTTCCAGCAGAACGTTGGGGCGCCCCTGGGGCAGCGCATGATGCTCTATCGTAAAACCGTGCGGATCCAGGCCGGAATAGGGCTGGTTGTCGCCCACGCTAAGCTTCGAATCGCGCCGCAATTCGGCGATCAGGACATCGGCCATGCGACGATCGTAATTCGACAGCACGCCGATATGCCAGGGCCGTTCGAACCCTTTCATCACCGGCGTGCAGCTATGAATCGAAATCACGGCCGGGGCCGGTATCCTGGCGGCAACTTCGTCGATGACCTCGGTAACCGTGCGATGGTAGGGCCAATAACAGCCCTCCGCGCGCAGCGCCTGCGCCGTCGTGTCCAGCCCGCGGTTGCCGGGTACCACAATCCCGTCGCTGATCTGGCGCATGGCGGTTGGATCGTCGACAGTGCGGTTGCAATCGACAACCAGCCGGGAAAACCCCGAAAGGACGGCTGGCGCATCCAGCATCCCGGTAAGATGCCGGACGACCTCCGCGGCGCCGATGTCCCAGGCTACATGCCGCATTCGGGCTGCGTCATCCAGGCCCAGATCGCCAAGTGCCGCCGGAATTGCATTGCTGGCATGATCACACAACAACACCGACGATGCCTTGCCGCCCCGGTTCAGGACGGTGAAAGGCGGCGGATCGTCGGGCCCCAGCAGTCCCGCGCCTTCGATCAGTCCGGTCATGAAAACATCATAAACGAAAACTTGGCGACGGGAAGTGGTGCGGGGCAAAGTTGACAAGTTGTGCGGGCCGGGGCCAGCAGCTAAGAATTCATTCTGGATCACTTTGGACGCAGACAGATCGCATATGCCGCCCCCCCCAACAGAACTACAGCCGGTTCGCGCCGAAGGGATCGCATTGCTGGCATTGTTCCTGGGGGCGGTTCTGGTCGGGGCGTCGCCAATATTCGTTCGGCTGAGCGAACTCGGTCCGATGGCGACAGCCTTCTACCGCCCCTTCCTGGCCCTTCCCTTCCTGATGCTTTGGGTAGCCGCCGAGCGCCGTAACGACCCTCGCACCATCCGCCCAAAGGTGCCCGCCGATTATTTCCGGCTGCTGCTGGCCGGAGCGTTCTTCTCCGGCGATCTGGCCTTCTGGCATCTGGCGATCCTGAATACCAGCGTGGCCAACGCGACCCTGTTCGCCAATTTCGCCCCCATATTCGTAACGCTGGGCGCGTGGCTGCTGTTTTCGCACAAGGTCACCCGCGGATACCTGGCCGGAATGGCGCTGGCGCTGGCGGGCGCCATGATTTTGGCCATGGAAAATTTCGCCTTCAGCCCGGAACATCTGCTCGGCGATTTCTTCGGGCTTGTCACCGCCATGTTCCTGGCCAGTTATATTCTTTCGATCTCGCGCCTGCGGGCCGGCTTTTCGACCGCTACGACCATGTTCTGGAGTTCGATAGGCACTGCCGCGGTGCTGTTTCCGGTCGCCTTTTTCATGGAGGAGGGAATGGTTGCCGCGACGATCCATGGCTGGATGATCCTGATCGGGCTGGCATTGCTCAGCCATGCCGCGGGTCAGGGCGCCATCGCCTTTGCGCTGGCGCACCTGCCGCCTGGATTTTCATCGGTCGGGCTGTTACTCGAGCCGGTTGCCGCGGCGTTACTTGCCTGGGTAATCCTGTCGGAAGAGGTTTCGCCCTGGCAGGCGGCGGGCGGCGCGGTAATATTGTGGGGAATTTTCCTGGCCCGCAGGGCGAGCCGCTGACGCTGCGACAGAACACATGACAATAAGCAGAAATCGGGTAGATTAGCCCGCATGAAACGCCAACACAGAACCAAGATCGTCGCCACCCTCGGCCCGGCCAGCTCCAAACCGGAGGTTATCGAATCCCTGTTCCGCGCAGGCGTGGACATGTTCCGGCTGAATTTCAGCCATGGCACCCACGATGAACACCGCGCGCGATACGACGCCATAAGGGCCCTGGAAAAGAAGGTCAATCGGCCGATCGCCATTCTGGCCGACCTGCAGGGGCCCAAATTGCGGGTCGGAACTTTCGCCAATGGCCCTGTCGATTTGAAATCCAGGCAGAATTTTCGGTTGGACCTAGACAAGGCTTTCGGTAACGGCAAGCGCGTGAACCTGCCGCACAGGGAGATTTTCGAGGCACTGGAAAAAGGCTCCGAGCTATTGTTGAATGATGGCCGCATCCGCCTGAAGGTTACCGATTGCGGCCCGGACTTCGCCGAAACCAAGGTCATGGTCGGCGGCCAGTTGTCGGACCGCAAGGGCGTTAACGTCCCGGGCGTTGTACTGCCGCTATCCCCCCTGACGGCTAAGGACCGCAAGGATCTTACCTTCGCGCTGGACCTGGGCGTCGACTGGATTGGCCTCAGCTTCATCCAGCGGCCGGAGGACATTGCCGATGCCCGCAAGCTGATTGCCGGGCGCGCCTCGATTTGCGCCAAGCTGGAAAAACCGGCTGCGGTCGAATGCCTGGATGAAATCGTGCAACTCACCGATTCGCTGATGGTGGCGCGCGGCGATCTGGGTGTGGAACTGCCGCCCGAGGACGTGCCGGTGCTGCAGAAACGGATGATCCGTGCCTGCCGCAAATACGGGCGGCCCGTGATCGTAGCGACACAGATGCTGGAATCGATGATCGAGGCCCCGACACCGACCCGGGCCGAAGCCTCGGATGTGGCCACAGCTGTTTACGACGGGGCGGACGCCGTGATGCTATCGGCGGAAACCGCTGCCGGAAAATACCCGGTTCAGACGGTAGCCATGATGGACCGGATTATCGGACGGGTGGAAAAGGATCCGCTCTACTGGAAATTCCTGGAGGCTGAGCGGGTAGAACCGGAAGCCACCTCGGCCGACGCGATCAGCGCGGCAGCCCGCCAGGTCGCGCATACGCTGTCTGCAAAGGCCGTGGTGACCTACACCACTTCGGGATCGACATCGCTGCGCATCGCCCGGGAACGCCCCGACGTGCCGATCCTTAGCCTGACGCCGAGCCAGGAAACGGCGCGCAAACTGGCGGTGCTCTGGGGTGTGCATTCCGTCCATACGGAAGACGCGAGAAGCTTCGACGACATGGAGAAAAAGGCTTCCGCCGCGGCCCTGACAGACGGCGTGGCGAAGAAGGGCGAAAGAATCGTCATCACCGCCGGTGTGCCCTTCGGAACGCCCGGTGCCACCAATGTACTGAGAATTGCGCGGGTGAGTAAGATTTAGAGGGGCACCCCCTCCGTCTCTTCGACCAGTTCCTCGGCGCGCCGGCGGATCGCTTGCAGGTTGGGGTGGATTTCCAGTGCCGCGCGGAAGGCCTTCAGCGCGGCCTCTTTCTGGTCGAGCGCGTCATATATCAACCCAAGCCCGGACAAAGCCCCGAAATGGCGCTCCTCAAGCGCCAGTGTATGCTTGATATCGGCAATAGAGGCGTCGAGGTTGCCCATAAGATAATGCAGGGTCGCGCGCTTGTTCCAGCCTTCGGCGAATTCAGGCTCGATCACGACAAGCGCATTGAAGCTCTCCAGCGCCTTCTCGTGCTGGCCTTCGTTCATATATTGCTCGCCTTGACGGTACAGCACGCTGCCACCGGCGGTCTGCGCCTTCCCCCAGAAATGCCAGATGTATTGCTCGATTTCATGCCCAGCTTCGAAATCCGGCGCGCTCTTCAGCTTGTCAAACAGCGGGCCGAGCCGCGGATCGTTCTGGTCCGCGGCAACAGGCGAGGCGACTGCCAAGGCGCATGCCGTCAGAAAAACGCAAAGATGCGTATGCTTCATGAAGTTAATATGATACCGCATCGTGGCGTGGGCAATGCCGTCGCGCAAAACATCATCGCCGGATATAGATATCACGGTGGTACTCTGAGAATATCGGCTTATGTCAGCGGACGAATATTTTTCGAAGAATTACCAGCGCGCTCGGACCAACTTCCTGACCGCCTGCCGTGAACTGCATTTGCAGCCGGCAAGTTTCCGGGCCACGGAAGACGCCGGGGAATCGGAGCCTCCGCTTGTCGACTGCCTGCGCCTGGGCAGTCCTGGCGCCACGAACCTTCTGGTGATACTGGGTGGCGGCAGACTGTCGGACGCTTTGTGCTGTTCGGCGATCGAAACAGGATGGCTGAAGGAATTCGGAAAGGCCAACCTGCCCTCGGACAGCGCCCTGCTGCTACTGCACCATGGAGCAGCCCCACAGTCGGGCGGAGAAATTCCCGATGCCGTCGGACCGCCGCCGCAGTGGGACGACGATATCCTGGCCAGGGTGGAAGAACGATATGCCGAATATGCTCGCCAGCAGGGAATCGACGCAACCGGCGCCCCGCTCGACCAGCCCCGGGATGGCGACGTTCCCGGCTATCCCGGAGCGCTTTTGGACAGGCTTGCCCGTGCCATGACCGCCGCTGTGCCCGACCGGGTCGTATTCGTGGAGATCGGGATCGGCACCGGACCATGGGGAGAGGCGGAACTTACCCCCTGCCATTCCCCGAATAGCGACGCCGCACGGCGAATCCGGAAATGGTTTTCCCAGCCGGAACCTTCCAAAGACGCCCCCTCCGGCGAACATAAGATGGACCATCTGGGCGCAGGCCTGCGGCGGCGATTTCCCGAAAGCGAGATCATCGCCACAAAAGCGACCTTCGGAACCTATTCGATGATGTCCGTACTGGAAAATCTGGCGGCCAGGCCGCAAGACCGGGCGACGCCCGACACGGGCCGGATGATCTTTCCGGACAGTCCCGAATGGCGCGAAGCGGTGTGGCAGAGCGCTATCGTCGTTATTCAGCGCGCCCTGACCGGCCTGCACTCCAGGTGAGTTTTACTCTGCCGCCATCGTAGAAGCGCCGAGCGCGGCAATGGGGCCAAGATCGTGCCCCTGCAGGGCCGGCGGCAACGGCCCGCCGGTCGCCCAGTCCAGCAGTTCGACCGTATGCACCACCGGACGGTCCGTTCCGCCCGCGATCTGGGTCATGCAGCCAATATTTCCCATGGCCACCACCGGGGCGCCGGTTGCCTCAATATTGGCCACCTTGCGGTCGCGAAGGCGCGTGGCCAGAACCGGCTGCATTATGTTGTAGGTGCCGGCCGACCCGCAGCACAGATGCCCTTCGGCAATCTCGCGCACCTCGAAACCAGCCTGGGACAGTAGCTCCCGGGGCTGCCTGGTAATCTTCTGGCCATGCTGCATGGAGCAGGCGGAATGGTAGGCGACCGGGAATGCGCCCGGCCTGACGCTTTCGTTCAGGCCGATCTCGGCCATATATTCGGTGATGTCGCGGGTCATTTCCGAGACCGCCCTTGCATCTTCCGCCATTGCCTTGTCATTACGGAACATGAAGCCGTAATCCTTGACCTGCGTGCCGCAACCGCTGGCATTGATGATGATCGCATCCAGCCCGTTTCGCCGCTTCTCGCGCATCCAGCTTTCGATATTCGCGGCCGCTTGAACATGGGATTCGGCGGTACGACCCATATGATGGACGAGCGCGCCGCAGCATCCCTGTCCCCGGGTGACGACCACCTCCACGCCATGGCGATTCAGCAACCGCACCGTCGCCTCGTTGATCGCCGGGTTCAGGACTTTCTGGGCGCAACCGGTCATCAATGCGACCCGGCCTCGCCGCGAGCCGCGCACGGGAAACACCTGCGGGCGGTCCACATGGGATGGACCGGTCAGACGCTTGGGCGCAAGCGCCATCATGGCCCCCAGCCGGCC
>JBFFGY010000148.1:0-6960 GCA_041557215.1 Alphaproteobacteria bacterium | reverse complement strand
CCGAGAGCCTGCGGCGGCGTAGTGTCGGGGTGAGCGACGAAGCCCTGTTCCTGTGGATGATGGGCGAGGGTTATGACGAGACGGAATCCCTGACCATGTTGGCCGAAGCGCTGGGATGGAATGGCGCGGGGCTACGGGCAAAACCCTTCTGGCCGCGGCTCAGCCCACGCCAGAAGGTTGGGTTGCTTCGCGCGGGCCGCGCCGGTATCGCCAACCGTTTTCCAGGCACCCCCCGCATAACGCGGAAATATCCGGGCGAATCAGGCGAAAAATAAGCGACCGTGTCGAAAAGGCCGACTTTCGCCAGGGCTCGCATCACCAAACGGCCTTGATAAATCCAGATAAAACCAGCCAATCAACCAGAAATTGCCGGTTTTGCGCGGCATGCATGCAAAAACCACGGTTCTGTATTGACCAAGGATTCGAGATCGCTGCAAGGTACCTTTGCAAAAATTAGACGCCTTTTATTAACACATCGGCAATAATGAGGCGATAAACTCTGCAACAGTCCGCAGTTGCGGATAAACGGGGTGGGTGGCGCTTAATCGGCCGGCCCCCAACAGACCAAGGGAATCAGGAGCCCATGGCGGACCCGAATACACAGATTGATTGGTGGATTGCCCAGGCATGGCAGGAGGCGCAAGGCGGCGCGGACAGCGACGCCCTGGTCGCATGGCTGCATGAAAACGGGCTGACCGCCGTTTCTTCCTATACGATCCTGCAGGCAACCCTTAGCTGTTCGTCGGAAGAAGCGAAACAGATGGTGTTCGGTCACCCGGCCTGGGCCGGCAGCGACGCGGAAGCGGATCTGAGCGGGGCGGAATATACCTCGGACACGCTGGAGCCGGAACCCGAGCCGGATGCCACCTTCGGGCTGGATGACTGGGCTGACGAGATCGAGGAAGACGAACCAGTCTACGGCGAACCCGGCTATGAGCCGCCGCCCAGCGCAACCCCCTCACGCCCCTCGGCACCCGACGGCGAGACGCCCCCGCAGAGAAAATTCCTTCTTGACGCCTACGCCGAATTGGAGGCGGAAGAAGGAGACGCGGGCGAAGAGATAGTGCAGCGTGAAGAGACCGGAACCGAGGACTCGCCATCCTTCGCATCGGAAGACCCCTACCAGGATAGCGAGCCCGAACCGGTCACCGGAATGGAGCCAGAGGAATCGCCCCTGTTCGATTCGGAGTATTCCGACGAAGACGAACCGGAAGACGAAGACGAACCGGAAATCGACGCCGATCAGGTGTTCGAGATCGAGCCCGAGTGGGAGGCCGAACCAGAATCTTCGGAGCCAGCGCCGGTCGCCAGCATGGTGCCGCCTCCCAGCCCCTCCCCTCGTCCGGAGCCTGAAGCTTCGCCGACGGCAGAATTTACAGAAGCCGATCCAGCGCCGGCCCCCACTGTTACCGAAGAGCCTTTATCAGCACCTTCGCCGGCGCCCGCAGCGCCCCCGATTCTGAGGATGCCGCCGGCAACACCGGCGGAACGCAGGGCAACCTTTGCCGCCGCTTTTGGCAAAAAATCCACCGCCGCCCCTGGACAGTCGGCAGCGAGCGCAGGCACGACCACGGATATTGCCGATGGAGGACCACCGTCCAATGATTTAGGGCCGGCGGCGCACGCGGAGACCGCGCCGGCCCAAATCCCTGCCAACTCTCCGCAACCGGCGCCCGCAGCAGCGCCAATGCCTCCGCTATTAACATTGGAGCCGCTACCGGAATTCACCGCGCCGCCACCGGTCACCCCCGCAGAACCCTTGTTCACGGCCACCTCGCCCAGGGAGCCGGCGGCCGCACCGCCACTGTTTCCACCCAAAACCGATCAGCCCGCCCCTGAGGACCTGACGGAAGCGCCGCCGGTCGACGACGATGCAGCAGTCTCTGAAGAGCAGATGCAAGCGGAGGTCCAGTTCCCCGACAGCGGTCCCGAGCCGGTTGAAGAAGAAGTCGCGGAGTCAGGCGATGCCATTGCCGTGCCGGACAATATTCCGAATTCCGAGGATTTACCGCCGGAGACAACGGCGGATGAACCGCCTTTTGACGAGGACGACGACGATGAGCCCAGCGACGATGAGTTCGGCGTCGAGCCCGTGGCGTCGGAAGAAGACGGCGATACGGATCAGCAAGCCTTTGAAGAGGACGAACTGCCGGAAATAGATTGGGAAGAAGAACTGACCGATTTCGAGATCGAAGAACCGGAAGAACCCGCAACGTTGGATAATGGCGCCGACGGTGACGCAAACGACCGCCGGGAAATGGGCGAGGCCACGGAACATCCCCGTAAACGTCTGTTGCTCGACCCTTCCGAAGAGGAACCCGAGAAGCCAGACGCCGCTGATGGCCCGGACGATCTGTCGGAGGCAGCGAAAAAACTGGGCATTAACTTCCGTGGAGCAGATGCCGCGGAGGTGGGAATCGACCCCGAATTGTCAAAGGCCGCCAAGGAACTGGGGATCAGTTTCCGTGACGAAGGGGTTGGCCCGGATCCGAATGACGACGAGGCGGCCCTGGAAGCCCAGAAGCTGGGAATCAGTTTCCGTGAGGAAACCGCCACGGGTAATCCGCCAAAGCCCCTCATCGTCAAATACCTTCCCATGTTCCTGGGCCTGATCATCATTTTTTTCCTGCTGCTGATAGCTGCCACATTCGCGGGCGATATAATCGGGTGGCTTAAGAATTAATCCGGGATTTCTTCCAGACGGATATTTGCGCCGCAAAGGATTTGATGCGACCATGCCGGTTCACAAGATGCATCAAGGAAAGAATGCATGGGCGATTTCGTCTGGAAACCGGAATATAGCGTCGGCGATGAACATCTCGACAAACAGCATCGCGGACTGATCGAACTGATCGACATGCTTGATAACCAGTCGCGCATGGGCGACGTGCTGGAGCGTCTCGAGATCTATGTCGACGAGCATTTCCGCGACGAAGAGGCCATGCTGGAAAAGGCGGGCTATCCCGACCTGGCCGCCCACAAACAGCAGCACAAGGCGTTCGAAGAATGGTTGTCGGTCTCGCGAAGGGCGTTTCGCGAACCGGAGGTATCGGGAATCCTTTGCGAAAGCATCCGAGCCTATCTGAAGGGCTGGCTGGTCAACCACATAATGGTATCGGACAAGGATTACTCCAGCTGGCTGGACTGATCAGCTGGTCCCCTACGAGCCTCCCAACGTTCGCCAGAATTCCCGCGTGTTTTCCACTTGCAGCTTCTCATTCCTTTCTTCCAGGCATCTGCGCAACGGATAGCCAACCGCCTGATCGACGGATTGAATGCAGGCATCGAACATCCGTCGCGCCAGGTCCGGCGCATCGCCGGCAACGCGCTGCCATAGGAATTCGCGCTCGCCGGTCGCAATATCGCCTTTCAGGGGCAAGGCGTTGACCAGCCGCATGGCGACACGGGCGCCTGCCGCCCTTTCCCCATCGCCCTCCAGCACATTCTGCGCCGCCAGGCGCCAGGGACCCGTCGCAATCTCGATTTCCTCATTGCTCAGCGGGTTCGGATCGTCGGCTTTCGCCACCGGTAGAAGCGCCGCACGCGCCTCGACTTCCAGGGCCAACGAGACCGGCGATCCTGAAACCATTCTGCCAAGCGGTAATCGCGCCTCGACGGCGGTGTAGCCATATCTGCTCCGCATTTCCACCAACCCGTCTGCCTCCATCCTGATGACCCTGCCGTCGGCCATCGTGGCAAGCAGGGTCACCTGTCCCGGCTTTGCCGGCCGATAGGCGCTATCGAAATCGGGTGAAAGGCGCTTTTCCTGAAGGCAGAAGGCAGACAGCAAAGCCGTGCAACCGCCTTTGTCGCACTGCATTCGTGTCGGCTCCGCAGTCGCCACCAGTCCCAAGATCTGCGAGGCAGCGAGCGCCATTCCGGGCAGAAACGAAAACAGGACGATGCCAGAAAATATGCCTGATCGCACCATGGGCGGACTCCTCTCCGGCTATGCCAGCCGCAAGGCCGAAATCGTGCCCCCAACGGGGCCGTCCGTCAAATCAAACCGGCGTGTGCGCAAAAACGATCAGCAGCGCAAAGGCGGCCACGCCGGCGAAGACCCCGGCCGCCAGGTTGCGCCGCATGGCGAAGAACACCGTGACAGCGACTCCGATGCCCACCAGCCGATAGGCGAGCGGCGCTTCCGCCAGGACGCCTTCGGGCAGCATGACCATGCGCGAGATCAGACCCGCCACCATCGCATAGGCGACGCAGGAAAAAAGCTTGAAGGCTTCGCTCTCGGGGCTGACCCGCCCGCCGACGACCACGGCCAGCGCCCGCCAGATATAGGTCGCCAATCCGCACAGAATGACGATGCCCCATAGTCTCCAGTCCAGGAACTCAGCCATGCCGCCCCCGAAGCACTCGGTCAGTCAGATAGGCGCCGACGCCGGCGACCGCGCCGGTCAGAATCAGCCCCCAATCATGCGATACGAGATGGAACAAGGGCCCCGCCACAACGCCCGCCAGGACCGCCATGATCGCGGCCCGCCCGCGCGCGTCGGCGAACACCAAAGTAAAGAAGACCGGATTCAGGAAGACCAGGGTCAGGGTCACCTCACGCGATAGCGCGCCCGCGAGAACGAATCCGATGCCCGT
Source organism: Alphaproteobacteria bacterium (assembly GCA_041557215.1). Classification (GTDB taxonomy): domain Bacteria; phylum Pseudomonadota; class Alphaproteobacteria; order UBA8366; family JADFVY01; genus JADFVY01. The sequence goes on along the minus strand of JBFFGY010000148.1, from coordinate 2,361 downwards.
GCCCAGCAACGCGGAACTGACGCACACGCCTGCGAATCCAGCGTAATAGGGCGGCCTGTCCGCCGGATTCATTCCCGGCCCATGCCGCATGATCGCCGCCCAGGGATTCAGGGACATGAACTGCGCCACCAGATAGCGCCAGCGCTTGCGCGGCAGCGCCTCGTTGAAAAGCGGCATGACAGACAGAACCATCGGCAGGAAGCGGGCATTCGCCGCCGACGACGCCAGCACGACGGCAAGCACCGGGGCACCGAGCGCGTATAGCTCGATCATGGCGATCTGCCCCGGCAATCCCCAGGTCAGGGCGGTCGATGCAACAGACGTCCAGAGAGTAAGCCCGGCCTCGCGCGCCATCGATCCGTAACCGATCATGCTGGCAAACAGCGTCAGCGCCGGCATGCCGATGGCGTCGATCATTCCGCGGGCGATCGGCCCGCCTTTGTTCCGGTAGTTGGACGGCATTTCTACTGGCTTGGGTTTGTGAAGGCGCGATATTGCTGCGGACGGACCTGTGGCGCAAGGGCCGCCCGGAACTAATTCGTTACGAAGGGGTATTTCTCCGTATTGCCGGCCTTCGCCCTGTCGGCTATGGCGGCCAACGAACCGGCGGGATTCTCCGGGTCATCCTCGGTCCGGACGAAATAAAGGCCCGCCTCGTCGCGGTACAAACGATAGCAATCGAGCTTGCGTTCCGGATAGGAGAAGCAGGCGCGGTCCAGTTCGGCCCACCAGGTGCCGATATAGACCAGCCGGCGCTTCGGGTTCTGTTCGGCGTCCGGTTGGAACACGCTTACGCCGCCCTTGCTGTAATATTCGATCCAGCGCCTCTCGCTTTGACCGTAACGGCCGTGCAGCGTCACATCGCTAAGCGCCTCTTCCGTCTCCACGGCCGAAAGCTGGATCAATCCCCGCCCGTTCAGCGAAGCTTCGTATTCGGCACTGTTTTCCTTGACCTTCTGTTCCTTCTTGCAACCGGCCAATGCCAACGCGAGACAAAGAATGGCCGTCAACTGCGCCACATGCCTCATCCGTAAATATCCCCCAGTCCGGTCCGCTTCCTGACAGGCACTATATTGCATTCCACCGAGGCGAGCCAACATGACGCGGTTTTCGCCATCGGCGTCGCTGGTGCGCGAGTGCGCCCACCCCTGTCCGGCGCAAATAAAACGATCCTCAGCATTAACCGAGTTAGAGAGCAGGACGATGAGCGAACTGGAGGCCGTCGACATGGATTCGGCATCGCAGGGGCGCGGCGCACGCCGTGCCGGTCGGGGCGCCGGTGGGCGGGAAGCGCGGCGCGCGGCGCGCAGCGGCGGCGCGGGCGGTGTCCGTTCGCCATACCTTGTTCGCCGCCTGAAGCCCTTCGAAGTTCTCGACGAGGATGCGCTAGCCATCATCGAGGCAAATGCCGAAATCGTGCTCCAGGAAATCGGCATCGAGTTCCGCGACGATGCCGAGGCATTGCAGATCTGGCGCGATGCCGGCGCCGACGTGGATGGCGAGCGCGTGCGCTTTCCCAATGGCATGCTGCGCGCCATCATTCAGGCCAGCGCCCCGGCGGAATTTACACAGCATGCCCGCAACCGGGCCAACAATGTGCATATCGGCGGCGATGCCACGGTCTTCGTACCGGCCTACGGCCCGCCCTTCATTCGCAATCTGGACGAGGGCCGGCGCTACGCCACGATCGAGGATTTCCGCAATTTCGTGAAGCTGGCCTATACGTCGACGTCGCTGCACCATTCCGGCGGCACCGTCTGCGAACCGGTGGACCTGCCGGTGAACAAACGCCACCTGGACATGGTGGCCAGCCATATCCTCTATTCCGACAAGCCCTTCATGGGCTCCGTCACCGCGCCGGACCGCGCCCAGGACACGGTCGATATGGCGAAGCTGGTGTTCGGCGACGATTTCGTCGAGAACAATTGCTGCACCATCAGCCTGATCAACGCCAACTCGCCCATGGTCTATGACGACACCATGCTGGGCGCGTTGAAGGTCTATGCGCGACACAATCAGGCGACCGTGATCTCGCCCTTTATCCTGGCCGGCGCCATGAGTCCGGTGACCGTGGCCGGTACGCTGACCCAGATCCTGGCCGAGGTGCTGGCCGGCGCCGCCTTTGCACAGCTCGTGCGGCCCGGTGCGCCGGTAGTGTTCGGCACCTTCGCGAGCTCTATTTCGATGCAGTCGGGTGCCCCGACTTTCGGCACGCCGGAACCGGCGCTGGTGACATACGGCGCGGCGCAGCTGGCGCGGCGGCTGGGCATTCCCTTCCGCTCGGGCGGGGCGCTCTGCGCCTCGAAGATTCCGGATGCCCAAGCCGCATACGAGTCTGCAAATACGCTGAACTCCACCCTG
>JBFFGY010000147.1:0-6978 GCA_041557215.1 Alphaproteobacteria bacterium | reverse complement strand
GGTCGCCGACCGGCGTTCCGGCGCCGTATAAAGATCAGCCCGTTCCTGGTGAATTTGCGCGATCTCTTCCTCGCTGGGCGCCCCCACATCCAGCGATCCGTCAACCGGGATCAGCAGGGTTGTCGCGACGCGGCGTTCATTGCGAAAGAGATGCAGCTTGTTTTCCAGGATCGAGGGAGCGCCCTTGGTAAAGGCAAGACTGTTGATGATCTCGCGCCTTATCGTATCGCGGCGAAGGTCGGTTATGTATTCGGCCTCGCTGATGCCGCTGTTGCGCAACAGGAAATCGAATCGCGAGCGGCTGAACTGCCCGCTGTCGTCATAGAAGACCTGCTCTTCCTGAATGGCCTGCACGATGCGTGCGTCGCTGACGCCCATGCCCAGCCACTTGCCGGTGGCGGAATAAACCCGTCCCTGGATCAGCCGGTCGAGCGCCAGGTCCATCAGTCCCAGGTTGCGCGCCTGCTCGGCGGTCAGGTCCGAACCCTGCGCCTGGAAGCGCCGCACGTCGCGGGCGAAGGCCACCGCCAGTTCGCTGGTGGAGATGGTCTCGTCGCCGACCGTGGCCACGTTGTCGCCCTGGCTTGCCTGATTCAGGTAACCCTGCACGCCCCATGTGCCGAAGGCGATGATGAGAAGGACCATGAGGCCCTTGGCGACAAGGCCGCCGCTTTTTGAACGTAGCTTCTGAAGCATCGAATAATTCCGGAAACAACCCTCGGGACAATGGCGCGACACCGCGCGGGGCCGCATCATAGTGGTCCAGCCCCGCCGTTCGCAACAGGCAATGCGCAACCGCGCCATTCTGACGTATGGCATGCGCCGCCGCCACGTGGTAAGCCATGAGCCGATGCGGATCAAGCCAAGAAGAGGGAGCAGAGGAAATGACTTCTAGCCGGACCCCGTTGATCGCCGGGAACTGGAAGATGAACGGCGCCAGGGACGACTCGGTTGCACTGGCCCGCGCGGTTGCCGACGGTGCGCCGGCAGGATGCGAACTGCTGGTCTGTCCGCCGGCGGTGCTGATACCGCCCGTGGTCGATGCGCTGTCAGGCAGCGCCGTCGCGGTTGGTGGGCAGGATTGTCATTTTGCCGCGAACGGCGCCCATACCGGCGACATCGCGGCCGTCATGCTGGCCGGCGCGGGATGCAGCCATGTGATCCTGGGCCATTCCGAGCGCCGCGCCGATCACGGCGAGACCGACGAGCTGGTCCGCGCAAAGACGGAGGCTGCCCATGCCGCCGGCCTAATCGCCATCGTCTGTGTCGGCGAAACGCTGGCGGAACGCGATAGCGGCGCGACCCTCTCGCGAATCAGTGCCCAGGTGGCCGGATCCCTGCCGGACGGCGCGAACGGGCAGAATACGGTTATTGCCTATGAGCCGGTCTGGGCGATCGGCACCGGCCGCACGCCGACCGCGGCCGATGTTGAGGAGGTCCACGGCCATATCCGCAGCGATGTCGAGGGCCGCTTTGGCGCCGCCATCGCCGGTGGCATGCGCATTCTCTATGGCGGCTCCATGAAGCCCTCCAATGCGGCGGAACTTCTGGCCATAGACGGGGTCGACGGCGGGTTGATCGGTGGCACCAGCCTGAAGGCGGAAGATTTTCTGGCCATTGCGGGCAGTTGCCCCTAGCTATTCGCGCCATGAGTCGCTAAATAAGCCGCGACCGCGCGGGAACATGGCCGCGCCATATTGATTCTTTGACCGGGTTTGTCCGATGGAAAGCGTTCTTCTCGTTATTCAGTTGCTGGTGGTTCTCGCCCTGATCGTCGTCATTCTCCTGCAGCGCAGCGAAGGCGGCGGCCTCGGGATGGGAGGCGGGCAGGGCGGCGGCCTGGTCAGTGTGCGCGGCACTGCCAACCTGCTGACGCGGGCAACCGCGATCCTGGCGACAGCCTTTTTCATCACCAGTATCGCACTGGCGATTCTGGCGTCGGGCGGAACGGAGCGCGGATCTGTCCTCGATGGGGCGTCGCCGGCGCCGACGGCCCCGGCCGCGCCCGAACAGCCGGCCGCACCCGGCGTGCCGCTTTCCGAATAAGAACGGCGGCTTTTCATGCAGCGTAAATCAGCAAGGGCGGGACAAAATCACTTTCCCGCTCCGGTCCCCCTCGTTTTAGGCTTGGGTTTCGTGAACTCCTTGGATATGGTCTAGGTCCATGACGCGGTTCATCTTCATCACCGGCGGCGTGGTTTCCTCACTCGGTAAAGGCATTGCCTCGGCGGCCCTGGGTGCGCTGTTGCAGGCGCGCGGCTACAAGGTCCGGCTGCGCAAGCTCGACCCCTATATCAACGTCGATCCGGGCACCATGAGCCCCTATCAGCATGGCGAGGTCTATGTCACCGACGACGGGGCCGAGACGGACCTGGACCTCGGCCATTACGAGCGCTTCACCGGCGTGGCCGCGCGGCAGTCGGACAATGTCACCACGGGCCGTATCTATTCCAACGTGATCGCGCGCGAGCGCAAGGGCGAATATCTGGGCGCCACGGTGCAGGTGATCCCGCATATCACCGACGCCATCAAGGAATTTGTCACCTCCGACCTGACGGACGAGGATTTCGTGCTTTGCGAGATCGGTGGCACGGTCGGCGATATCGAGGGGCTGCCCTTCCTGGAGGCGATCCGCCAGCTTGGTAACGAACTGGGCCGCGATCGCGCGCTGTTCGTGCATCTGACGCTGATGCCCTACATTCCGGCCGCCGGCGAGATCAAGACCAAGCCGACCCAGCATTCGGTCAAGGAACTGCTCAGTGTCGGTATTCAGGCCGACATCATCGTCTGCCGTTCCGACCGCCCGATTCCGGAAGATTCCCGCCGCAAGCTGGCTTTGTTCTGTAACGTCCGGCCCGAGCGTGTGATCGAGGCGCTGGACGTGGACACGATCTATGACGTGCCGATCCGTTATCACGAGGCCGGCTTCGATACCGAGGTGCTGAAGCGATTCGGCATGGCCGAGGGCCACGAGTCGGAAGTCGACCTGACTGCCTGGCGCGAGGTTGTGCGCCGCGTCCGCGAGCCGGAGGGCGAAGTCTCCATCGCCGTTGTCGGCAAATATACCGAGCTGCTGGATGCCTACAAATCGCTGGGCGAAGCGTTGATCCACGGCGGTATCGCCAATAACGTCAAGGTTCGCCTGGACTGGATCGAATCGGAAATCTTCGAAAACGACGCCGAGGCCCTGGCCCGGCTGGAACACGTCAACGGCATCCTGGTGCCCGGCGGCTTCGGAGAGCGCGGGGCCGAGGGCAAGGTGGCGGCCGTTACCTTCGCGCGTGAGCGCATGGTTCCCTTCTTCGGCATCTGTTTCGGCATGCAGATGGCGGTGATCGAGGCTGCGCGAAATATGGCCGGCGTGGCCGGCGCCGGCTCCACCGAATTCGGCCCCTGCAAGGAATCGGTCGTCGGGCTGCTGACCGAATGGAAGCGCGGCAATGTGGTCGAGCAGCGTACCGGCGAGAGCGACCTGGGCGGCACCATGCGGCTTGGCGCCTACCCCTGCCGCCTGGGCGAAGGCTCGCGGGTCGCGGAAATCTACGGCGAACTGGATATCAGCGAACGCCACCGGCACCGCTACGAGGTCAATATCGCCTATAAGGAACGGTTGGAGGCCGCGGGCCTCGTCTTCTCCGGCATGTCGCCGGACGGCGTGCTCCCGGAAATCGTGGAACTCAGTGACCATCCCTGGTTCGTTGGCGTGCAGTTCCACCCTGAACTGAAATCGAAACCCTTCCAGCCGCATCCGCTGTTCGCCTCCTTCATCAGGGCGGCCATCGAACAGGCGCGGCTGGTCTGACCGAGGTCATCACGACATGACAGCCAATCATCACGTAAAGGTCGGCGACCTTACGATCGGCAACGATCTTCCCTTCGTCCTGTTCGCCGGGCCCTGCGCCATGGAAAGCCGCGAGCACGCGCTGGAAATGAGCCAGGCGCTGAAGGAGATCACCGGCAAGCTGGGCATCGGGCTGGTCTACAAGAGCTCCTTCGACAAGGCGAACCGCACCTCGGGCTCCAGCCCGCGCGGCATCGGCCTGGAGACGGCGCTGCCGATCTTCGCGGAAGTGAAAGAGAAGGTGGGCCTGCCGGTGTTGACCGACGTCCATACCGCCGAACAATGCGGCGCCGTGGCGAACGTCATCGACATCCTGCAGATCCCGGCCTTCCTCTGTCGCCAGACCGACCTTTTGGTCGCGGCGGCTGAAACCGGCCGGGCGATCAACGTCAAGAAGGGCCAGTTCCTGGCGCCCTGGGACATGGCGAACGTCGCCAGGAAGGTCACCGAGGCCGGCAACAACAATGTCATGCTCTGCGAACGCGGGGCCAGCTTCGGCTACAACACGCTGGTCTCCGACATGCGCGGCCTGCCGATCATGGCGAAGACCGGCCACCCGGTCGTCTTCGACGCCACCCATTCCGTGCAGCAGCCGGGCGGGCAGGGCGCCACCTCCGGCGGCCAGCGCGAATTCGTACCCGTCCTGGCTCGCGCCGCCATCTCCATCGGCGTCGCCGCCGTCTTCATGGAAGTCCACCAGGACCCCGACAACGCCCCGTCCGACGGCCCGAACATGGTAAGGCTGGATCAGTTGGAAGGCGTGCTGGAACAACTGGTGCAGTTCGACCGGCTTGCGAAGGCGAACCCGGTGAGGATTTGAGTTGGCAAACTCATCAACAGTGAGGTTCATGTAATGACAGCCATCGTCGATATTCACGCACGCGAAATTCTGGACAGCCGGGGGAATCCCACGGTGGAGGTCGATGTGGTCCTGGAGAGCGGGGCCTCGGGCCGGGCGGCGGTTCCGTCGGGGGCGTCGACCGGCACCCATGAGGCGCATGAGCTGCGCGACGGCGGCGAGCGTTATGGCGGCAAGGGCGTGAGACACGCCGTCGACGCGGTCAATGGCGAGATCTTCGACACGATCTCCGGCCTCGACGCCGACGACCAGTTGGCCATCGACCGCATGATGATCGAGCTCGACGGCACGACGAACAAGGGCCGGCTGGGCGCCAACGCCATCCTGGGGGTCAGCCTGGCCGTTGCCAAGGCGGCCGCCGAGGATGCGGGGCTGCCGCTGTTCCGCTATGTCGGCGGCGCCTATGCGCGGACGCTGCCGGTTCCGATGATGAACATCATCAATGGCGGCGAACATGCGGACAACCCGATCGATATCCAGGAATTCATGGTCATGCCGGTCGGCGCCGAGACCATGGCCGACGCCATCCGCATGGGCGCGGAAATCTTTCATGCGCTGAAAAAGGGCCTCAGCGAGGCCGGCCATAACACCAATGTCGGCGACGAGGGCGGCTTCGCGCCCAACCTGGCCTCGGCCGAGGCAGCACTGGACTTCATCATGAAGGCTGTGGAGGGCGCCGGATACAAACCGGGCGACGACGTGATGCTGGCGCTGGACTGCGCCGCGACGGAATATTACGCCGACGGCAAATACAACATGGCGGGGGAGGGGAAGGTCATGGACTCCGCGGCCATGGTGAAATATCTCGCCGATCTGGCCGCCCGTTATCCGATCTTCTCCATCGAGGACGGCATGTCGGAGGACGACTGGGACGGCTGGATCGCGCTCACGGAAGAGATCGGCGGCAAGGTTCAACTGGTCGGCGACGACCTGTTCGTCACCAACCCGACGCGCCTTCGCGACGGCATCGCCCGCGGCGCCGCCAACTCCATCCTTGTCAAGGTGAACCAGATCGGGTCTTTGAGCGAAACGCTGGAGGCCGTCGAGATGGCGCACCGGGCCAGCTACAGCGCGGTGATGTCGCACCGGTCCGGAGAAACCGAGGATTCCACCATCGCCGACCTCGCGGTCGCCACCAACTGCGGGCAGATCAAGACCGGGTCGCTGTCGCGCTCCGACCGGCTGGCCAAGTACAACCAGCTCATCCGCATCGAGGAACTGCTCGGCGCCGACGGCGTCTATGCGGGGCGGAGTATCCTGAGGGGCTGACGGCAGGTCGATACTCGTCATTGCGAGCCGAAGGCGAAGCAATCCAGTGTCACCGCAGGACTGGATTGCTGCGGTGCTGTGCGACCTCATACTTCGAGACCGCGCTCTGCGCCTCCTCAGCATGAGGGCACAGGCGTTGTAGCCTCATGCTGAGAAGCAGCGAAGCAGCGTCTCGAAGTATGAGGTTGCTCGATCCAGTCTTGACTTTTCACCTTTTGCGAGTCTTTCCAACGGGATAGCGCATCCTATGGAATCATGTTGGAATCAAAGACTCTTTTTTAGTTGACGTGCGACTCGGGGAGTGATTCGATGCCCCCATGCTTGTACTCAAGGAACTTCGCCACCAGGGCCGGCAGATCATCGCCTCGATCTTCGGGGTCGCGGTGATCGGCTATTTCGCGTTCCACGCCGTGGAGGGCGACCGGGGCCTGCGCGCTTATTTCGCGCTCACGCTGCAGACCGAACTGGTCCGCGCGGAGCGGGACGCCCTGCGCGAGGAGCGGGAGGCCATCGAGCAGCGCGTCAATCTGCTGAAACCGGACAGCCTCGACCTCGACATGCTGGACGAGCGGGCGCGCATGGCGTTGAACAAGGTCCATGAAGACGATCTGGTCATCCTGCTGACCCACTGAACATTTGCGGACGCATGCCTTTTTCGAAGAAGCGTCATTTCTTTTTTGCGATGCGGCGCACAGTTTTGTTTGAAAAAATACGTCTGAAGTTTTATAGATGAACCGAAACCCGGTTAAATCTTAATTTAATCATATAAAACAATGGGTTATTAAAGGCTTGTAAAATTCTCCGATGCCGCTTAGGGTGCGCGCCTGATACGGGCCGGCTGGCCCGCACACAAGCATTTTCCCGAAGCTGTCCGGAGAATGATATGGCCAAGGCTGCCGCCAAGCGCAAACCGCGCGCCAAACCCCGCAAACTCACCGCCTCATCCGAAGAATTCCTCAATTATTACCGCGAGATGCTGCTGATCCGCCGCTTTGAAGAGAAGGCGGGG
>JBFFGY010000146.1:0-6982 GCA_041557215.1 Alphaproteobacteria bacterium | reverse complement strand
GTCGAGGAATTCCGGGTCGTCGAAGGTATCGTATGCGCCCCCGCCCTCGGTCTCGGCAAAGGGACGCACGGTCTGGCAGCCCACATAGCCGGCGACCTTCAAACCGGTCAGCGGGTTTGTCACGGCTTCCTTGACCGTGTCCAGCCCGACCTCGTTGACGATCACCTCGCAGGCATGCCGCACCTGGCGGTCCTCGTCATATTTCATGCCGGCGGCGCCCAGCGCCTCGTTGACGCGCTCGCGCAGCTTCACGTCAGCCTTGATCTTCTCGGCCACACCGTAGGTATTCAGGTAACAGGCCGCGCAGCCGGTAATGATGTCCTGCGGACCCTGGGCCTGCGCATGGGCAAGGTTGCGGCCCGACAGCGCGGTATTGGCCAGCCGACCACCCTCGATATGGCCGACGGAGGCGCCGCAGCAGTTCCAGTCCTCGAGGTCTTCCATCTCGATGCCCAGCTTCGGCGCAATGGCGCGAAGGGAGCGGTCGAGATGCGCGCCGCTGCCCTGCGAGCTGCAGCCGGGATAGTAGGTGAATTTCTTCGTTTCGCTCATCATGCACCGCCCTTGCTCTCGCGTGCATCGATCTCGGCCGCCTTGGCGAGGATTGCCTGCAGGCCGTGTGTGTCCTTGACCTTGTGGGATGCGCCGATATGCATGCGCCTGGTCTTCACCATGCCCAGCGCGATCTTCATATTCGCCATGCCCTTCTTGATGAAGTCGCCGAAACCGCCGGAGTAATAGTACTTCATCGTCACCAGCCGTTCGTCGGTGCGGCCGTATTTGGACGCCGACCACCAGAAGGCTTTGGCGAAGCGGGCATTTTCCACGTCCTTCACATAGCCCAGCTCAACCGCCTTGGCGGCCAGGTCCTGGACGATATAGGTGACGGGTACGCCGCGCGGGCAGCGCACGATGCAGTTATAGCAGGAGGTGCAGTTCCAGATTGTCGACGAGTTGAAGACCTCGTCCTTCATGCCGGCGCGGATCATCATGAACAGCTTGCGCGGGCCCTGGTCCATCTCGGTGCCGATCGGGCAGGAGCCGGAGCACATGCCGCACTGCATGCACATCGACATCTTCTCGCCGCCGTTCACATTGTCGCGGACCCAGCGGGCAAAGCCGAGATCGTATTTCCGGGCCGCCTGTTCCGGTGGTGCTACGGTCATCTGTTTCTCACTCCCGTCCCAGGTTGGCGAACTTGCATGGCGAAGGCCGAGCGACCTCATACTTCGAGACGCGGCTCCGCCGCTCCTCAGCATGATGCCCCAATGCCTGCGTCCTCACCCTGAGGAGGCGCGCAGCGCCGTCTCGAAGGGCGAGGGCGCCAAGTCGTCCGAACTGCAATCGACCGACCAACATCCTAGAAGCCCTTGAAGGGGTTCATGCCGAAGCCGCGGATCTCCTCCACGAATTCGTCGATCATCTTGCCGACCTTGGCCGAGTCCGCGATCGAGACCTCGATGGACTTGGCGCGGCCATCCTCCAGCATCAGGCTCTGCAATGTCTGGCCGATATTTTCCATGCGTTCCTGGGCGATGCCGCTGCCCTTCACGAAATGGCACTGGTAATCGTCGCCGGAACGGCACCCCATCAGCAATGCCCCGTCGTAACCGCGCTGGAAGGCATCCGAAACCCACAGCATGCTGACCGAGCCCAGGCAGCGCACCGGGATGAGCCGCACCTCAGCATTCAGCGAATGACGGTTGATGCCCGCCATGTCCAGCGCCGGCGCCGCGTCGTTCTCGCAGGCCAGGATCAGGATGCGGTATTTCTCGGAGAACTCGTCCGGGATCTCCACCGCGCCGATCATCTCGCTGACCATCTGGACATTGTAATTGTCGAAGCTGATGGTCCGCACCGGGCAGGCGCCCATGCAAGTGCCGCAGCGGCGGCAGCGCGTGGTGTTGATCTGCGGGAAGCCTTCCTCGTTCTCGTCGATGGCGCCGAAGGGGCATTCCACCGTGCAGCGGCGGCATTTGGTGCAGATATCCAGCCCGAATTTCGGGAAGGACAGATCGCCGACGCGCGGATGGAGCGCCTGGCCCGCCTGGGCGCTGCGGATCGCCTGCACCGCCTTCAGCACGGCGCCGGCCGCATCCTCCGCCGATTCCGCCATATCCATCGGCCGGCGAACCGGCCCGCAGGTATAGATGCCGGTGCGGCGGGTTTCGTACGGGAAACAGATATAATGCGAATCCGCGAAACCGTCGGCCAGCATCGGCAGATGCGGCCCCTGGCGGTATTGCAGGTTCAGGATCGGCCCGCCTTCCGGCGTCGCCTCGCTCCAGGCCGGGTTCTCGATCTCGGCATCGCCCGCGCGCGCGATCGGCGCGACCGAGTTGATGTCGTTGGCCAGCTGGTCGGCCCCCTTCTCGGCGGCCGGCTTATCCGGGTCGGTGGCGTTCGGCACCGTGCCGGTCACCAGCACCACCATATCCAGACCCTCCATCGGGACTTCCTGCTGCAGCAGCGCATCGTCGATCGTCACGGTCAGATCGGCGCCCACCGACTTCACCTTGCCCTTGACGAAGACGATGCCGGCTTCCTGGGCCTGGCGGTAGAATTCCTCCGCCGTGCCGGGCGTGCGCAGTTCCTGGAAGATGATGTAGACCATCGCCTCCGGGTCGGCCTCGACGATCTGCAGCGCCTGCTTGATCGACGCCCCGCAGCAAACGGAAGAGCAATAGGGCAGATGTTCCGGATCGCGCGATCCGGCGCAGAGCGCGAAGGCGACCGTTTTGGGCGCCGCCCCGTCCGACTTGCGCTTGACCCCGCCATTGGCGAGCATTCCTTCCAGCTCGACACCGGTCACCACGTCGGGCGAGGCGCCATAGCCGAGATGGCCCAGCTTCGTTGCGTCATAGGGCCGCCAGCCGGTGGCCACGACGATGGCGCCGACGGTTTCCTGTTTCTCGCCTGCGCCGTTGGCCAGCTTCACATTGAAGCGGCCCGGCATGCCATCGGTTTCCGCGACGGTGGTGTCGGTCATTACCGTGATGGCGCCGTTGCCCTGGACGGCCTCGATCAGCGAAGCGACATTATTGTCCTGCGGGTCGCGATAGGGCGGGCGATGCGGCATGCGCTTCGACCATTTCGCGCCCCAACCGCCCAGCGCGCCGGTCTTTTCGACCAGCAGCACCTCGTGGCCGGTATTGGCCGCCTCCAGCGCCGCGTTCAAACCTGTGGAGCCGCCGCCGACCACCATGATCTTCGTGCTCAGCCCTTCCTCGACGCGCGGTTCCGGCAAATCCATCTTGCTGGCCGCCGCCACGCCCATCCGGATCTGGTCGGCTGCCGCCATCTGGGTGTCTTCTTCGCCGGCCGGCATGGCCCAGGCCACCCATTCGCGCAAATTGGCGCGCACCGTCTGGGCGCCGTCAAACTGGAACTGGTCTGTCATCACGCGCGGCGAGCAAGCGGCGATGATCGGCTGGTTGACCGCGCCGTCGGCGACGTCATTCTCGATCATCGCGGTGCCCTCGGCCCCGCAAAGGAAATCATGCTGCTTGCAGACCGGCACGCGCAGATCGCCGCTGGCCAGCGCTTCCAGCGCGCCCGTATCGACCGCCTCGCCTATGCCGCAGCCCTTGCAGATATAGACGCCGGGTTTCCGTTCGCTCATTCGTCGCCCCTCCTTAACTCTTCGGCCCGACGGCCTGGATGGCCTTCAGGGCCGCCGCGGTCGCCGATTGCACCGACATGGAAACATCCAGCGGCCCGGAGGCCACGCCCGCCGGGATAATGCCGCCGTCGCCCTCCATCGCAGGCACCAGGAAGCCGTATTCGTCCTGTTCCACCGCGACCTCCGGCGCGTAGCCGCCCGCTACGGCGGGCTGCATGCCGGTGGCCAGCACCACCAGGTCGTACGGCGCCTCATAGAGTTCGCGGGTCAGCGTATTCTCGCCGCAGAGCACGGGGCGCCCGTCCTCGCCGACCCTGATCGAGGCCGGTTTCGACTTCACGAAATTGACCTTCGGGTCGGCCGCGACGCGCTGGTAGAAGGCCTCCAGCTTGTCGTGCGCACGCAGGTCTATGTAGTAGATATCTACTTCCACATCCTCATACTGCTCGCGCACATAGGCCGCATGCTTCAGCGAGCCTAGGCAGCAGATCCGCGAGCAATAGGGCAGATGGTTGCGATCGCGCGATCCGGCGCACTGGATCATCGCCACCCGGCTCACCGGCTCGCCGTTCGACGGGCGAACGATCCTGCCCCCGGTCGGGCCGTCATGGTTGGCCAGGCGCTCCATCTGCACGTTGCTGATGATGTCGGCCGACAGATTGTAGTTGTAGGATTCCAAGTTTTCCGGCGCATAGGGCTCCCAGCCGGTGGCCCAGACGATGGCACCGCAATTGACATCGAAGCTTTCGCCCTGGTCGTCCAGGTCGACCGCGCCGTATTTGCAGGCCTCCTTGATCTTGTCGGCCTCGGGGGTGCCGATCGCCTCCGGTGCGACAACGTATCGCATCGGGAAGGCGTGCTCATGCGGCAGATAGGCCGCCTTGACCTTGGACAGGCCGTAATTGAAGGCATTGTCGACCTCCATCCCGGTGGCGTCCGCGCAGGCGCCGCAGGCCGTACAATTGGCATTCACATAGCGCGGGGCGACATTGACCGAAACCGTGTAATCGCCTTTTTCGCCAGTCACTTGACCGACGTTCGCCATGGTAACGACCCGCAGGTTTCTGAGCTTGCGGATGCGCTGGTAATTGATCTCCAGCCCGCAAGTCGGGTGGCAGAGTTTGGGGAAGTAGCGGTTCAGTTGCGCGACGCGCCCGCCCAGCGCGGGACCGCGCTCCAGCAGAATTACATCATAGCCGGTTTCCGCCGCTTCGACCGCTGCCGTGACGCCGGCAATGCCACCGCCAACCACGAGGATCGTCTGGCTCTTTGGTCCTTGATTCGCCATCTTGAATCGCCTGTCCGGTTGCCTTCGTAGTCGGCTCCTCGAAGGTCACTTCGTTACACAAACAGCTCCGCCGATGGAAAGGCGGCACAGGAACATATTCACATATTAGAACATTCTTGTGTGAGAATGAAAACTCGTATTCTTATAGGGGGGACTGATCACGGCCGTGCTAATTGTCGCACCTGCGCGGCCGGAAAACCGAATCTTAGATAGGGAGAAGACGCCATGTCGAAACTGGTGCCACCGCATGGGGGCGGAACGCTGAAGCCAATGCTGGCCCCCGAGGCTGAACGGGCCGAGGAACTGAAACGGGCGGCGACGCTGAAGCAGGTGCCGATGTCCAGCCGCGAAACTTCGGACCTGGTGATGATGGCGATGGGCGCCTATACGCCGCTGGACGGTTTCATGGGCGAGGCCGACTGGCGCGGTGTCTGTGTCGACATGAAGATGGCCGACGGCCTGTTCTGGCCGATCCCGATTACCCTGTCGGCGGCACAGGATCTGGCCGATTCCATCGGCATCGAGGAGGAAGTGGCGCTGGTCGATGCCGATTCCGGCGAGATCATGGGCATCCTCGAGGTCACCGAGAAGTACTCAATCGACAAGGAACTGGAGTGCGAGCATATCTACCGCACGACCGACGACAAGCATCCGGGCGTGCAGAAGGTGCTGGAGCAGGGCCCCGTCAATCTTGCCGGACGTGTCACGGCGCTGTCCGAAGGTGTTTATCCGGAGCAGTACAAGGGCCTCTATATGCGCCCGGCCGAGACCCGCGCCATGTTCGCCGAGAAGGGCTGGTCGCGCGTCGCCGCCTTCCAGACCCGCAACCCGATGCATCGCAGCCATGAATACCTGGCCAAGATCGGCGTCGAGATCTGCGACGGCGTGCTGATCCACCAGGTTCTGGGCAAGCTGAAGGCCGGCGATATCCCGGCCGAGGTCCGTGTCGATGCGATCGACGCGCTGGTCGAGAACTATTTCGTGCCGGGCACGGCGATCCAGTCGGGCTATCCGATCGAGATGCGCTATGGCGGCCCGCGCGAGGCGCTTCTGCATGCGCTGTTCCGGCAGAATTTCGGCTGCTCCGACCTGGTAATCGGCCGCGACCATGCCGGCGTCGGCGACTATTACGGCCCCTTCGACGCACAGCATATATTCGATACGCTGTGGGAAGGCGCGCTGGTCACCAAGCCGCTGAAGATCGACATCACCTTCTATTGCGACAAGTGCGACGGCATGGCGACGTCGAAGACCTGCCCGCATGACGAGTCGGCGCGGATGAACATTTCCGGTACCAAACTGCGCGAAATGTTCGCCAACCACGAACCGGTTTCGACCAAGTTCAGCCGCCCGGAAGTGCTGGAAGTCCTGCAGGCCTACTACGATTCGATCAAGTAGCGGACACCGCATTGCTAAGCCCTCCCCCCTTTGTGGGGGAGGGGATAATTCGCCTTCTTGCACACCGAAACTATCGCCCCATCTCTCTTCCATGACCGACGAACCGCACCGCTACTACGTCCGATCGCCGGACGGGCGCATGATCACCGGCTATGACCGGCCGGACTCCGCGAAGGCGGTGGCGCTGGATTATGGCGACGGGGCGGTGATGGTGGATACCGCCGCCCAGGCCTATTACCCGGTCGCCGAGGAGGTGGTCGGCGGCGACTTGCTGCACACGGGCGTGGCGGGCTGGAATGCCGGCCGGTCCGACCCGGCGCGCGACCTGATCGAGGCGATCCGCAAGGGCCACCCGGCGGTCGTCCACGCCTTCCTGAAAAAGGGCCTGGACCCGAATGGCCGGGACGCCAATGGCGGGACAGCCCTGCACTGGGCCGCCGCGCGCGGCAATCCGGAGATCGTGAAACTGCTGCTGGACGCCGGCGCCGACAGGACGGCGACCGACGGCGAGGGCAAGACACCACTGGACGTGGCACAAAACAAGGGCAAGGCAAGGGTCGCGGCGTTACTCGGCTAGCCGAGCCCTATTCGCCCCTCAATCCCCCGGGCGTACTTTCCCGCGCGTTTTCTTCACGTCGCCGCGTTTCTTCTTGCTTTCCACACGCTTGCGCTTG
>JBFFGY010000145.1:0-6984 GCA_041557215.1 Alphaproteobacteria bacterium | reverse complement strand
GAGGAATATATCGCCGGCGAGACCTATCACGTCTTCGCGCATGAGGCGGGCGGCGCGTCGGCAATGGGCGGGGTGGTGGCGCACCCCTTGGCCGTGGATGCGCGCGGCGGCATTACGGCGGAACAGGTGGAGGCGAGGATCAAACCGGACGATTCCCATTGCCCGATCACCAGGCTGGTTTGCCTGGAAAATACGGTGTCCGGCCATGTGCAGCCGCTGGAGCAGCATGAAGCCATTGCCGAGATGGCGCGCCGGCGCGGCCTGTCGGTGCATCTGGATGGGGCGCGGCTGATGAATGCGGCGGTGGCGCTGGACCAGCCGCCTTCGGCGGTGGCGGAAGTTGCCGCTTCGGTCTCGCTTTGCCTGTCCAAGGGGCTCGGCGCGCCGGTGGGCTCGGTGCTGTCGGGAACCAGGGACTTCATCGCCCGCGCGCGCCGCATCCGCAAGATGCTGGGCGGCGGCATGCGCCAGGCCGGCCTGCTGGCGGCCTGCGGCCTCTATGCGCTGGAAAACAACATTGATCGGCTGGCCGACGACCACGCCACCGCCAAACGCCTGGCCGAGGGGCTCGCCGAACTGCCCGGCCTCGAGGTCGAGATGCCGGAAACCAACATGCTCTTCATCGCCCCGCGCGAAGACGATTTGGAGCCGCTACGCGCCCATCTGGCGACACGCGGCATCGTCATCGCCGCCCAGCGCCCGAAAACGCGGCTGGTTTTGCATCTCGATGTTACGGCAGAAGATGTGGAGCGGACCATTGAGGCGTTCGCGGAGTATTATCAGGGGTGAGGGTGTTCGGCGTCGACTTTTAGACAGGCAACAGCTTCCTTAGGTTCGCGATCACCTGCGCCGCTTGTTCCCCGCCCTCGAACTCCAGCAGGCCGGTCAATGCGTCAAGGAAGGACTTCACGTCCTTTTCCAGGATACCGATGGTATTTTCGGGGTCGTAACCCTCCGCGGCCCAGTCGATGGCGGCGAAATTGTCGCCGTACCATGTGCCGCCCGAGCTTTGCGCCATGACCTTCGTCAGCAGGTCCGGCGCAACGCCCAGCGCTTTGGCCGCGGCCATGGCGTGGCGCACCGCGACGACACTGCTGGCGGCGACGAAATTATTGACCACCTTGACCGTCATGCCGGCGCCCAGCGCCCCCAGATGGTGGACCTCGCGCCCCATGGCTTTGAACAACGGCATGAGTTCGCCCACCGTGTCCTCCGCGCCGCCGACCATGAAGGTCAGGCGTGCCTAAGGGCGGCGATGGGCGCACCCGACATGGGGGCGTCGACCAGTTCCGTCCCTTCCGGCAGACGTGCCGCCAAATCACCCAGGAAACGGGGCGAGACTGTGGAGGAGACGACCAGTCTGCGGGGCCTAGCGTCCCGCGCAAACAACGCCTGTTTGTCGAAACAGAGGTCCAGCGTTTGCCGGATGTCGCGGACCACAGAAATCACCGTCGGGCAGCGCGCCGCGAACACCGCCGGATCCTCAATCATGCGAGGCCGAAAATCCCCGAATTCCTCTACCGGCCGCACATCGAAGCCCCAGACATCGAACCCCGCCGCCAGCAGGCTTTGCGCCATCGGCAACCCCATGGCCCCGCAGCCGGCTATGCCGACCGGCTCGCTATATCCTGATCCGCTCATGCCGGCGTTTATACGGGGTCGGCGGGCAGTCCGCCATAGGTGCCGCGCCCGCCTAATAAAGAAACATCGGTTTGCCCTGCACGCCGCGGATGATCGGCCGATAGGTCTCGGTGTCGTATAGCTGCGCCACATCCACGCGTTTTTCGCCCTGAATGCAGGTGTCCACCGGGACTGTGTCGTACCGGCCGTCATGCAGCGCCATCATCAGGCCGGTCTGGCCCTCTTCCAGCAACTGGACCGCCATTGTCCCGTAGGCGGACGCCACCATTCGGTCGAGCGCCACCGGCGCCCCCGAGCGCATCAGATAGGCAAGCGACTGGTTGACGATTCCCTCGCCGGTCCGTTCCTTCAGGGCCCGGCCAAGGGCCTCCCCGATGCCGCCCAGCCGCCGGTGGCCATAGGGGTCGGCCTCGCCGGACTCGATAATCTCCCCCCCGATCATGCTGGCGCCTTCCGAGACGACGACGACCGCATAGTTCGACGGGTTGGCGGCCTTGTCGGCCATGACCAGTTCCGCCAGCCTGTCGACATCGAAGGGAACTTCGCTGATCAGCACCCGGTCCGCGCCTGCCAGATAACCCGACATCAGCGCGGTCTCGCCGCTGTTCCGGCCGAACAGTTCGATGACGGCGATGCGCTCGTGGCTGCCGGTTGGCGTGCGCAAGGCATCGATGAATTCCACGCTGCGGCCGACCGCCGTGCCGAAGCCCATGCAGTAGTCGGTGCCGAAAACGTCGTTGTCCATCGTCTTCGGGCAGGTCATGACCTTCATGCCCTCCTGGTGCAGTCGCGCCGCGTAGGACAGCGTATCGTCACCGCCGATGGCGACCAGGGCGTCGATTTCCATCCTTTCCAGAACGGCCATCACGTGATCGGTACAGTCGGCCTTGGCGCCGGGTTCCGGCTCGTGCGTCGCCCGCAGGCTATCCGGCAGGTCCTTCGACGACACTTTGCCCGGATGGGTGCGGGACGTGTGCAGAATCGTGCCGCCCGTGCGGTCGATGCCGCGCACCGCGATGCCGTCGAGTTCCATTACATGGTCCCGCACCGACGCCTCGTCCCCGGGATCGACATATAAGGGTCCCGCCCAGCCGCGGCGAAAGCCGACCGTTTCCCAGCCCAGTGATTCCGCCATGGTCACAATCGCCTTGATACAGGGATTCAGACCTGGGACATCGCCCCCACCCGTCAAGATTCCTAGTCGCATTTCTCATACCCGTCTTCTGAAGATGCTATGCGGTTTTCCCGGCATGCTGCCCGGATCTATCCCATCAATATACTCCGTGACGCCGTTCAGGCCAGATGCTGCAATGCAACATCGGCAGAAGCGTTATGGTGGAACGCCGCGCGAATTGACTGTTCGAGTGGAAATTTGTCGAAGCCGATCCGGCCGCTGACGGGCGAATTACGCCGTTGCCACCTGCTCGTCCGCCAGGGCGAAGCCGGCTCGCATGGCCTCGATATTGAGGTCGAGGAATTTCTGCGGGGTGCCGGTGCGGATGGTCTGTTCCAGGGTCTCGCGGGAGCAGGCCCCGGTGAGGCCGACCAGGGCCGAGAGCGCGATCACGTTGGCGACGCGTTCGCTGCCCAGCCGGATGGCGGTTTCGCTGAACGGCATGGCGACGACCCGGTACTTGCCCTTGGGCAATTTGTCGACGCGTCGCGCGTCGGCGAGGACGAGGCCGTCCTTGCGCACCAACCCCTCCGAAACGCCGACGGCCGCATTGTCCAGCACGATCAGGTAGTCCAGCGCAGTAACTAGCGGATATTCCGCGGCACCGGCGTCGCTGACCACCATGTCGGATCGGCTGAGTCCCCCGCGCGATGTCGGTTCATAGGCCTGCGAGGCGGCAACCGTCTTGCCCTCGCGGGCCAGTGCCGCCGACAGCAGCTTGGCGCAGAGCTGCAGCCCCTGGCCGCCGGAACCGCTGAAACGGACCTCGAAGCCGCTCATCGTGCCGCTCCATGTTTCGTCTTGATAAAGTTGTGGTAGGTTTCGCCATATTCAGGCCGGTCGTTACGGGCCAGAACGCCGGTCGGCAATCCATTCGGGCGGAAAGGTTGGTCCACCACATTGCCGTAATTGTCGGGACGCATTGATTTCTTCTGGCTGAGGATCATTTCCGGCGAGTTGCCCAATTCGTTCTTGCGGCCATAGATCTCGGTACAATCCGAAATCACCTCGACGAAGGAAAAGCCCGGATAGGCCAGCGCTTCCTTCAGGAGGTTGCGTAGCGCCGGGGTCTGCAGCGTCACCTCGCGCCCGACCAGGCCCGCCCCCGCCGCCTCCGCCAGCTTGCAGGAATCGAACACCGGCTCCAGATTGCCGGCCGGCGTCGTCGTGGTCAGGCGGTTCTCGCTGGTGGTGGGCGAGACCTGGCCGCCGGTCATGCCATAGACCTCGTTGTTCAGCAGCATGCAGGTCATGCGCAGGTTCCGCCGGCAGGCATGGATCAGGTGGTTGCCGCCGATCGCCAGCGCGTCGCCGTCGCCGGTGATCACCACGACCTCCAGGTCGGGGCGGGCCAGCGCCAGGCCTGTGGCGAAGGCCAGCGGCCGGCCATGGGTGACATGGAAGGTGTTGGCATCCACATAGGCGCCCATGCGGCCCGAGCAGCCGATGCCGGAGACGATGGCCAGCTTGTCCTTGTCGATGCCCAGTTCATGCGCCGCCCACAGCAGGGCCCGCATGGCGATACCATGGCCGCAGCCCGGGCACAGGAAATGCGGCATCATCTGCAGGCGCAGATAATCCGTGATCTCGAAGTTATCGGTCTGTTCCGCTACCGCCATGTCAGGCTATCTCCTCGATCTTCGCCAGAATTTCGGCAGGCGAAATCGCCTCGCCGTCGAACCGGTTCAGCCGCGCGACTCGCTCGGACCCGCAGATCCGTTCTACTTCATAGCAAAGCTGCCCGGCATTCATTTCAGGCACCAGAATCTTGTGCGCGCTTTTTGCGACCCGGCGCAGGGCTTCCTCCGGGAAGGGCCACAGAGTAATCGGGCGCAGCAGCCCGGCCTTGACGCCCTTGCCGCGCGCCAGTGAGACCGCCTTGCGCGCCGACCGTCCGGAAATGCCGTAGCTTACGACCAGCAATTCGGCGTCGTCCGTCTCGAATGTTTCGTAGGACTCGATCAGCTCGCGATGCATCTCCAGCTTTTCCAACAGCCGGCTGATCGCCCTGGTAACCTTGTCCGGCTTCTGGGTCGGGAAGCCGCTTTCGTCGTGGGTGAGGCCCGTTACATGGGCGCGGAAGCCGTCGCCGGGGCGCGGCATCGGCGGCACCAGATCGCCGGTTACGGCGAATGGCTGAAAACCCTTGGCCGAACCCTCGGCCCATTTGCGGTCCACCAGGTCGAGTTCGGAAGCCTCCGGGAAAGTCACGGTCTCAACCAGATGGCCCACCACCTCGTCGATCAGCAGGATGACGGGTATGCGCAACGCCTCCGACAAATTGAAGGCCCGCACCGTTTCGTCGAACACTTCGCGAACCGATGCCGGAGTAATCGCGATGGTCGGGTGGTCGCCATGGGTGCCCCAGCGGGCCTGCATCACGTCGCCCTGGGCGGGGCGCGTCGGCATGCCGGTGCTGGGCCCGCCGCGCATCACATTGACGATGACGCAGGGCGTTTCGGTCATGGCGGCGTAGCCGATATTTTCCTGCTTCAGCGAAAAGCCCGGCCCGCTGGTCGCGGTCATCGATTTGACGCCGCCCATCGAGGCGCCGATCACTGCGCCCATCGAGGCGATCTCGTCCTCCATCTGGATAAAAGTGCCGCCCACCTTGGGCAGCTCCGCCGACATTTTCTCGGCGACCTCCGACGATGGCGTGATCGGGTAGCCGGCATAGAAGCGGCAACCCGCGGCGACGGCCCCCAGGGCGCAGGCATGGTTGCCCTGAATGTTGATGGGAAGAGTTCGGTTTGACATGTCGGGTTCAGGCCACCGGTTCGAGAATGGGGACGCGGCGCACCCGGATCGCGAAATCCGGACACAGCCATTCGCAGATGCGGCAGCCGGTGCAGGCTTCCGCGTCGGCCAGTTCGACGATCAGCTCGTCGTTCAGCCGCAGGCACCGTTCGGGGCACATCTTGACGCAGATATCGCAGCCCTTGCACCACTCCCCGGTGACTTCGAACTGCACCGCCTTGGGCGCTATTTCCAGCGCCTGCTCCTCACGCCCCGGCAAATCCCTCAGCCGGTCCTCCATTGGCGTCGCGCGGTTGGCCTCGGCCCAGTCGCGCCCCGCCTCGAAGGCCAGCCTGTTGGCCTCCAGCGCCTTGGCCGGCACATTCTGTTCGACAACCTCGCGCCAGTCGTCGGCCGGGAATTCCAGTGCGGTCGACAATACACCCAGCAGAACCGTATTGGCGGCCCGCGGCTCGCCCAGCTCCGTGGCGATCTTCGTGGCATCCAGCGCAAAGCCGCTGCCGACCATTTCCATCACTTCGCGCGGGGCTTCCGGTGAATAGATTGGCTGCGAGCCGTATTTGCGGCTGCGGAAGGCGAAGGGCGGGACAATGCGACGCGTGTCGGCGATAAAGGTGCCGCCATCGCGCTTCAGATAGTCGAGCCAGCGCAGCCCCTCGGCCCATTCCATGGCCAGCAGAACATCCGCCTCACCCTTCGGAATGGTCGGCGACCAGACCGTTTCGCCATAGCGGATATGGCTGAACACGCCACCGCCGCGCTTGGCCATGCCATGCACTTCGCTCTGCTTGACCTGCAGCCCCTGGCGCTGACAGACAACCGCCAGCACCTTCGACATCATGATGACGCCCTGGCCGCCGACGCCGACGATCAGGACACTGCGCGGCTTTACGGCCTTGTCACTTTTTCCGGCCATTTCAGTTGGCCACCGGCCGGATACAGTCAGAGGGGCAGATCTGCGCACAGAGCGAACAGCCGATACAAGTGGCCTCGTCGATCTTTACCTTGTGGTATCCGTCGAGAATTTCGTCGGCCCAGCTGATCGACGGGCAGCCCAGATTCATGCAGGACTGACAGGCGGTGCAGCCATCCAGACGCACCTGCATCGGAGAGCCCTTCAGCTTCACCGGGTCCAGCACGCAGGGCCGGTCGGAGACGACCACGGAAACACCCTTGTGTTCAATGGCCTCGCGCAGGGCCTGGTAAAGCGACCCCATATCATAGGAATCGACTTTCTTGAACCATTTCACGCCGCAAGCGCGCACCATCTGCTCGAAATCGATGCGGTGAGTCTCTTCGCCGCGCAGCGTCTTGCCGGTGCCCGGATGGTCCTGGCCGCCAGTCATGGCGACAATATGGTTGTCCAGGATCATCACGGTAATGTTCGCGTCATTGTAAACCGCGTCGATCAG
>JBFFGY010000144.1:0-7043 GCA_041557215.1 Alphaproteobacteria bacterium | reverse complement strand
GACGGCATCCCCTATAAACCACCGGCCTAACCAAAGCTATGAAGATCGAGCGAATAGAAGCCACGGTCCACACCGCCGCTAGCCGGATTCCCCTGCTGGACCGCACGGTCGAGGATTGCCGGGACGGGCCGCCGCGCCCCTTTGTGGTCTGCCGGGTATGCACAAATGACGGCCAGATGGGCCATGGCTTTACCGGTCGCTTCCTGGCGCGGCAGGTCGCCCGGACGCTCAAGGAAGAAGTTCTACCGGTCGTGCGGGGCATGGACGCGTCCAATCCGGCTGCAGTCCAGGCAGCGTTGATGGGAAGGCTGAACCCCCGCAACATGACGGGGGTCGTAATGGCTGCCGCCTCGGCGCTCGACATTGCCCTGTGGGACTTGAAGGGACAGGCCGAGAACCGCAGCATCGCCAGCCTGCTGGGCGGCGCGCGGCAATCCGTTCCGGTCTACCTGACCTTCGGCATGCCGCAGTACGACATCGATATGCTGGCGGAAGCGGCGCGCCGGGCGATGGGCCAAGGATACCGGCTCCTGAAGATGGTCGTGGCAGTCGACCCCGGCGGCTGGCGCGAGGATGCCAGGCGCGTACGGGCCGTGGCGGATGCGGTCGGGCAATCCAGTGAAATCATCATCGACGCCAATGAGGGATTCGCCGAAAACGATTCGAAGGCCCTCGCAATGGAGATCGGGGATTGCCCGATTGCCTGGTTCGAGGAACCGGTCCTTGGCAACGATCCCGCAGCCTTGGCCCGCTTGCGCAAGGAAACGGGGATCCGGACGGCAGCGGGACAGATGGAAGCCGATCCGCGGATTTTCGATCTGTTCCTGGCGCATCAATCTGTCGATATCCTCCAGCCCAACGTACTGTATTGCGGGGGATTCACGCGGGCGAAACTGATCGCCGACGCGGCAAACGCCAGATCCGTTCCAATCGCCAATGGCGCGGGCTGGCCGCTGGTAAACATGCATTTGATGGCCGGGGCTGCCAATGGCTGGCTGCTGGAACATCATATTGCGCAGACCGGCATTGAGGAGATGCTGTTCGGCGAGCGGCCATATCCTGTTGACGGGAGCCTCTCAATACCGGAAAAACCGGGGCTTGGAATAGCTGTGCTACAATCCGGTCTGGATGCCACGAGGCTGGCTGATTAACGGAAGGAAGCAAGAGGTAGCGGTGTCGGACAATCTTTACGAACTTTTCGCACGCTGTTTCCCCAAGGACCGCAAGACGGTCTTCCTGGAAACGCTGGATGGTGACCGGTTTACCTATGCGGACGTCGAATCCCTAAGCGCGCTTTATGCCGGTATGCTGCTGGAGCTGGGCGTCGAACCGGGTGACCGGATCGCGGTTCAGGTGGAGAAGAGCCCTGAAGCCATCATGCTGTATCTGGCCACACTTCGTGCCGGGGCTGCATTCCTTCCCCTCAACACCGCCTATACCGGGGCGGAAATGCAATATTTCCTGGCCGATTCCGAGCCGCGCGTAGTCGTCTGCCGGCCGGCGGACGAAGCCGTCATAACGCCCTTGGCGGAAGCCGCCGGCTGCGCCCATATCCTGACCCTGGATGCCGATGGTGGCGGCAGTTTTTCGGAGCGCGCATCCTGCGCCCACAAGATCGAAGGCGTCGTGCCGCGCAGCGACAAGGATCTCGCGGCGATTCTGTACACCTCCGGAACCACCGGCAGGTCCAAGGGCGCCATGATCACGGTGGAAAACCTCTGGTCCAACGCGAATACGCTCTGCGGAGCCTGGGGCTTTACCAGCGACGATGTGCTATTGCATGCCCTTCCGATCTTCCATGCCCACGGGCTTTTTGTCGCGATCAATTGCGTACTGGTCAGCGGATCGCGGATGCTGTTCCTGCCGAAATTCGACGCCAACGACGTCATGAAAGCGCTTCCTCGCTGCAGCGTGATGATGGGCGTACCGACATTCTATACAAGACTGCTGGCCAATCCCGATTTCACGCCAGAGCCCTTCAAGGGGCGCAGGTTGTTTATTTCCGGCTCCGCGCCGCTGCTGGCGGAAACCTGGAACGAATTCCAGGAGCGCACCGGCCATCGGATCCTGGAACGGTACGGCATGACCGAGACGGTCATGAGTTCATCGAATCTGCTGGAGGGAGAGGACGGCCGCATTCCCGGAAGCATCGGCAAGCCGCTGCCGGGGGTCGAACTTCGTGTCGTCGGCGAGGATGGCGAGGAATTGCCGACCGGCGAGACCGGCATGTTGGAGGTGCGTGGCCCGAACGTATTCAAGGGCTACTGGCGCATGCCGGAAAAGACCAATGCGGAATTCAGGCCGGACGGTTTCTTCATTACCGGCGACATGGCGCGCTATGACGAGAATGGCTTCCTGTATCTCGTCGGCCGCGCCAAGGATTTGATCATCACCGGGGGCTACAACGTCTATCCGAAGGAAATTGAGGAAGAGCTGGACGCCATGGACGGCATCGTCGAGTCGGCCGTGGTAGGCATACCCGACACCGATTTCGGCGAACGCGTCGTCGCGGCGGTAAAGCCGACCGACGAGCCGCCATCGGAGGAAGAGGTCATCGCGAAACTGAAGGAGCGGCTGGCGGGCTACAAGGTGCCCAAGCAGATCCATTTCGTCGACGAATTGCCCCGCAACGTCATGGGCAAAGTGCAGAAGAACGTTTTGCGCGACCGCTTCGGATCTTAGTCGAAAGGAATGGCCGGCTTAGCCGGCCATTGCCATTTGGCGCTGCTCGATAATCGCCTGGCGCACGCCGGTCCAGGTGTTGTCCCTGCAAACCTTCAGCGCCCTCTGGACGCCGAGATAATGCACAAGCGTGCTGGCATATCGCTGATCGCGCTTGGCCTTACGCTTCGACGCAGTATTTCTGGCAAAATTCATTTCACTCATCGGTTCCACCCTATATTGCAAATCAAGCTCGAACGTCGGACAGTACAGGGTGAAACTCGCAAGCAGCGTGCCAGTCTGCTTAAAAAATGGTTACCGCCGGGTCAGGCGCCGGCTATCTTCACTTGCGGCGCACAGCAGTAAATTCCGTGCAGCGTCTCCATGATGGCCTGCGCATCCCCGCCGGCAAGCGAATAATAGATTGTCTGCGAGGAACGGCGAGTCTTCACAAGACCGTCCCGGCGCAACCGCGCCAGATGCTGGGACAGCGCCGATTGGCTGAGTCCGACCAGCTTTTCCATTTCTCCAACGGCCTTTTCGCCGCCTGCGAGATAACACAGGATCATCAGGCGCTTTTCATTGCTCATCGCCTTGAGCAGTTCACTTGCCTTTTGCGCGTTCTTTTGCAGTTCTTCAATTTGAACTTCCATGGTCGTTCAAACCCGTTCCGGTTCTACCAACAGCACCAAACCCCGCAGTTTTGCGTGTAATATTAGAGTTCGATATATTAGCATACCGCATAATTGGCTCTACGGGCAAACATTTGCTTCCCGCCGCCCGAAGAGCACATGCCGCATGGCCTTATTCGGCTGCTTTTGGCAGAGTAGTCTCTTCATCCGATCCTCCCGCATCCTGCGATCGGTTTCCTTCCAGAATACCGAGGAAAAGGCTTAGAAGCGGCGGAATAAGAGTAAGAGTCAGTATCGCCGAAAGCGACAGGCCGCCGACCACCACCGATCCCAGACCGCGATATATCTCGGAACCGGCGCCCGGGAACAGGACCAGAGGCAACATTCCGAACACACTTGTCAAAGTAGACATGAAGATCGGCCTCACGCGGTTTCGAGTCGCTTCGATAATCGAGTCGCCATAGGCCATGCCTTCTTCGCGGATCTGGTACAGAGTCTGGTGGACCAGCAGGATCGCATTGTTCACCACGATGCCGATCAGGATCACGAAACCCAGCAAGGTCAGCATGTCCAGCGCCTGGAAATGATATAGACCCAGTATCCGTAGCCCCATGACCCCGCCCGCGGTCGCCAGCGGTACCGACAGAACGATGATGAGCGGATAGAAGAAGCTTTCTAACAAAACTGCCATCACCAGATAGACGATCGCCAGGGCGATCAGCAGGTCGAATTTCATTTCCGTCCAGGTCGCGGCAAGCTTGTCAGCGGTCCCCGAAAGCCGGAGCTTCACGCCCGGCGGCAGCCCCTGCTCATACAGCGGAGCAACGACATCGGATTGCAGTAGGTCAAGCGCATCGCCAAGCGCCATTTCTGGCGGCGGCGTGATTTGCAATGTTACCGTTCGGCTTCGCTCGATATGCCGGATTTCGGTCGGTCCCGATGTCACCACCACATCCGCCAGAGATCCGACTGGCAGGATGTCGCCAGCGCGCGTGACTACCGGCAGGGCGGCAATGCCCTGGGTCGCGGTCACGTTGCCTTCCGGGCCCATGAGCATGAGGTCGATACGCTCGCCACCGACGGTGATCTCGGCCACTCTCAGCCCGTCATTGAAGGCATCGACGGTAAGGCCGAGTTCCCTCGCGCTGACGCCATTGTCCGCCAGGCGAACCGGGTCCGGCAGAACTCGGATTTCCGGGGCGCCAAGCTCCAGACCCGGCCGCGGCCTCACCTGTGCCCCCTGTTCGCGTGGCATCGTCTTTCCGACCCTGCCAAACGCGTCCTGCGCCACATCCAGAATGGTCGCGAGGTCACCACCGGCTATATCGAGATCGATGGCGCGGGATCCGCCTATTCCGCGCCCGAAAATCGAGCGCTGCCGCACGAAGGGGAAGGCTCCCGGCTCGCTGAACACCGGCTTTCGAATGAGTGGGATAAGATCCTTGGCGCGGGACGGATCGACGCTGCTGGCCCCCATGATGGTGCGTGAGCGGAAGGTCACGAAGAAGAAGGAATCCATCTTCGGCGGTTCGCCCGGTGCGGATTCCGGCCCTGTTTCCGAAGCCCAGTGTTTGCGCGTGGCGGACTCGACCCTCTCGGCGACCTCGAGGGTAGTATCGAGATTGTAACCGGGTGGCAGCTGGATGAAGCCGAAGACGAAATTCGTGTTGCCGTCCGGCAGGTATTCCAGCGGCGGGATATAGTACCAGGTCCCCCAGACGCAGACCGAAGTAACGAGTACCACGATAAGAACGGCCAGTTTCTTGACTCGCACGACCCCCTTGGTCAGGGCCATGAGGCCGGTCATGAAAAAGTGGGCAAAATGATCGAATCCGGGCAACCGGATGCCCGCGCCGGGCTCCGCAACCTCGTGGCTGAGCAGGCGTTGGGCCAGCGCCGGGATGACAGTCACAGATACGATCAGCGACAGGACCACGGCTACCGAAATCGCCACCGCGATATCCCGGAAAAGCTGGCCGACATCCAGCTTCATCACCATGATCGGAATGAACACCATGACGGTGGTCAGCGCCGAGACCAGAATGGCGCCCCAGACCTGCTTCGCGCCCTCGTAAGCGGCCTTCAGCGTCGGCTTTCCCTGCTGCCGCAATCGGTAAATATTCTCCAGCACCACGATGGCGGCATCGACCACCATACCAACCGCAAAGGCAATGCCCGCCAGCGAAACAACGTTCAGCGACCGTCCCATGAAAGCCATAGCCACGAAGGAAGCCACGACCGAAACCGGGATGGCCAGGGCCACGACCAGCGTCGCGCGCCCCGACCTCAGGAACAGCATCAGGATGGCCACCGCCAACAGGCCGCCGACCCATATGTTCTGGGTCACCAGGTCTATGGCCGAACTGATGTAGATGGTCTCGTCATAAACCTGTTCGATCTGCAGTCCAGCCTGCGGCAGCGGCCCCTCGTTGAGTTCGCGCACAGTCTGGCGCAGGCCCTCCATCGTTTCGATGACGTTAGCGCCCACCTCGCGGGTGACCGCCATGCCCATCGCCTGCCGGCCATTGGCACGCAGGAAGGATTGCCGTTTCTCGTAATCCAGCGTGACATCGGCGATGTCGCCAAGCGTGACTCGGGCGATGCGGCCAGTTGCAGGATCCCGCAGGGTGCGCAGCACTACGGCGGCTACCTGCTCGACCGTTTCGAATTCCCCTTCGGTGCGCACGACATAACGGCGCTTACCCTCATCCACCGTGCCACCACTTATCGAGGCATTCGCAGCCCGCAGCTGGCCCAGCAGTTCAGAGATCGTCAGACCGTACTGCGCCATACGCGCCGGGTCGACCGTGATCCGCATTTGCGGCTTGCTACCGCCATAGACATTGACGCCGCCGATGCCCGTCACGCGCTCCATTCTTTCCTGGATCAGGTCCTCGACAATCTTGCCGAAGGTATGGATCGGCTGCTCGTTGCCGGGCAGCCGAACGATTCTGAACCAGGCGATCGGGTTATCCTCCGATCCGGCGGTGTCCAGGGTCGGCTCACCCGCCTCATCCGGATAACCGCCGACACGGTCCAACCGGTTGGCCACCAGCAGCAGGGCCTTGTCCATGTCCTGCTCGACAGAAAACTCCAGGGTCAGCCTCGCACGTCCGTCCTCCGCCGAACCTTCCATGTTCTGCAGCCCCTCGAGGCCCTTCATCGCCTCTTCCTGGGGGTTCAGGATTTCGCGTTCGACCTCGGCCGGAGCAGCTCCCGGCCAGTTGGTAGTGATGCTGATGACCGGTCGGCTGACGTCGGGAGCCAACTGGATGGGAATGGTCTTGAGTGCGACAAGCCCGAACAGCACCGCCATGATCACGGCGGCCATGACGGCGATGGGTCGCTGAATGGCGAAGCGGATGAGATCCATGGCCTGTCTCCCTACCCGTCTCCGCCCGGCATGCCCTTGTAGGTCACTTCCTGACCGTTACGAAGACGTTCGTTGCCGCGGGTCACGACCATGTCGCCAGGCGCAAGGCCCGATATCACCTCGAACCGCACCCCTACTGCCTCGCCGACCTGAACCTTGCGCTGCGTCGCCTTGCCCTGCTCCACAACAAAAACGAGGTAATCCTCGCCGCGGGCAATCACCGCATCCTTGTGGACCGTTACAATATCCCGCGGCTCGCCAAGCGGCAGTAATACGGTCACAGTCTGATCGGTGGCGAATTGCGGTGGCTCGTCGCCGGCGAACTGGGGAGTGAAACGCACGGGACGGGTGCGGGTCAGCGCGTTTTCGGTGGGAAT
>JBFFGY010000143.1:0-7043 GCA_041557215.1 Alphaproteobacteria bacterium | reverse complement strand
TGGGTCCATCCGCGCCCGACGACGCGCCCGTCCGGCGCCACCAGCACGCAGCCGACCGCCGGGTTGGGCCATACGATGCCCAACCCGCGGCCCGCCAGGGCCAGAGCCGCCCGCATATGGCGCTTGTCGGTCTCAGTTGTTGTCGACACTTAGCTCGTCGGTAATAAAGGCCTCGAAATCCTTGGCCTCGCGGAAATTCCGGTAGACCGAGGCGAAACGGACATAGGCCACCTGGTCGAGCGCGGCAAGCGCCTCCATCACCAGTTCGCCGATCACCTCGCCCCGGATTTCGCTTTCGCCGGCGCTTTCCAGCCGGCGCACGATGCCGTTAATCACGCGGTCCACCCGGTCGGGATCGACCGGCCGCTTGCGCAACGCGATCATGATCGACCGGGTCAGCTTGTCCCGGTCGAACACCTCACGATGGCCGTTCTTCTTAAGCACCGTCAGTTCGCGCAACTGGACCCTTTCGAAGGTCGTGAAACGGGCGCCGCAGCCGGTGCAGAAACGCCGCCGCCTGATGGCCGAATTATCCTCGGTGGGACGCGAGTCCTTCACCTGGGTGTCGTCATGTCCGCAAAACGGGCAGCGCATCCGTCCCTCTCCCTTGTCTTATCAGTACAGGTCCGAATAGATCGGGAACTGGCGGCAGAGTTCCTCCACCCGGCCCCGAACGGCATTTTCGACCTTGCTGTTGTCTTCGCGGTTGGCGGCGAGCCCGTCCAGCACCTCGACGATCATTTCGCCGACCTGGCGGAATTCCGCCTCGCCGAACCCGCGCGTGGTCGTCGCCGGCGTGCCGAGCCGCACGCCCGACGTCACGGTCGGCTTTTCCGGATCGAAGGGCACGCCGTTCTTGTTACAGGTAATGCCCGCGCGTTCCATGCTTTCTTCCGAGATGTTCCCGGTCAGTCCCTTGGGCCGCAGATCCAACAGCATCAGATGGGTGTCGGTGCCGCCGGACACGATATCCAACCCGCCCTCGACCAGCGTCGCGGCCAGCGTCTTGGCATTGGCGGCCACGGCCTGGCTATAGGCCTTGAATTCCGGAGTCAGAGCCTCGCCGAACGCAACCGCCTTGGCGGCGATGACATGCATTAGCGGACCGCCCTGCAGACCGGGGAACACGGCCGAATTGATCTTTTTACCCAGTTCCTCGTTGTTCGACAGGATCATGCCGCCGCGCGGCCCGCGCAGCGTCTTGTGGGTGGTCGTGGTGACGATGTCCGCGTGCGGCAGCGGGCTGGGATGGATTCCCGCCGCGACCAGTCCGGCAAAATGGGCCATGTCGACCATGAACAGCGCGCCGACGGAATCAGCAATCTTGCGGAAGCGTGCAAAGTCGAGAATGCGGGGATAAGCGGAACCGCCGGCGATGATCAGCTTGGGTTTGTTTTCCTGGGCGAGGCGCTCCACCTCGTCGTAATCGATTTGCGCAGTGTCTTCCCGCACGCCGTATTGCACCGCGTTGAACCATTTGCCCGACAGGGCAGGCGGCGCGCCATGGGTCAGATGCCCGCCGGCTGCCAGCGACAGGCCCATGATGGTGTCTCCCGGCTTGACCAGCGCCATCATCACGGCGCCATTTGCCTGGGCGCCCGAATGGGGTTGGACATTGACGAATTTGCAGTCGAAGAGTTTCTTGGCTCGCTCGATGGCAAGGGATTCGGCGACATCAACAAATTCGCAGCCACCGTAATAGCGGCGACCGGGGTAGCCCTCGGCATATTTGTTGGTCAGCACCGAGCCGGCCGCCTGCATTACCGCGCGGCTGACGATATTCTCCGAAGCGATCAGTTCGATCTGGTTCTGCTGGCGGTGCAGTTCCTCCTTGATCGATCCGAATAGATCCGGGTCTCGGTCCGCCAGATCCTCACTGAAAAAGCGGTCCAGATAGTTCCTGTCCTGATTGGAAGCCTTGTCGTTCATCTTGATTCAGTTGCCCTTATGGTTCGGTTGCGTTTCACTCGGCGTTGACCGCCGTTATGACATTTTGTCGATGCGCCTCTGGTGGCGGCCACCTTCGAATTCGGTCTCAAGAAATGCGCGAATGCAATCCTGCGCTGTTTCCCAGCCGCTCGTCCGCGATCCGAGGACCAGGACATTGGCATCGTTATGCAGGCGCGAAAGACGCGCGTCCGTCGCGTCGCAACAACGCGCGGCGCGGATATGACGATGCCTGTTGGCAGCGATGGATATCCCGATGCCCGTCCCGCAGATCAATATGCCCCGATCGACCTTTCCTTCGGCGATCGCACCGGCCAGGGCGTCGGCGAAATCCGGATAATCGACGGACTCGATACCGTTCGGCCCCAGGTCAAGTACCCCGTGCCCCATATCGGCCAACAGCTTGCCGATCTGCTCCTTTACTTCGAAACCGGCATGGTCCGAGGCGACTGCGATAACGTCCTGCGGCATTGAATTCCTTTATGCCCCCGTTTGGCGCCGCCGTTATCTACTGGATTGCGGCACAAGTCCCTGTAATACGAATGGCCAGAGATACCATATGTCGAGTGGGCATGCCAGCCCGCTGCTATCGGGCGATTTAGCGGTGGTTTACGCCCTTGTCAAAGCCCTGAATCAAAAAAATCCGAATCGGGCCTCCGTCATGGCCGGGACCGCCGAACACTGCATTTTGACGTAAGTTTCGACCACCCCGCAACATATCGCTGAATCATAGTTAACAATACTCAAAATATGTCGGTAAATATTCATCAAAATTAATAAATATAGTTAACGCCAAAACCAGAATCATTTGACTCTTCTACTTACTGTACGCAATAATTGAATAGATTAGTTTAACTAGGGATTCAAAGATAATGGCAAACTCATCAAAGGAAACAGAGTCTAGGGGAGAAATCCTTAAGATGACGGCCGATGTCGTTGCAGCCTACGTCGGCAACAATACTCTGGCGGCCGGCGAGGTTCCCAGCGTAATCAACACCGTTTTCGGTTCTTTCCGTAACCTGGAAGGCGGTGCCGAAGAGAAACCAACACCTGCCGTCCCGGTGCGAAAATCGGTAACCCGCGACCACATTGTCTGCCTGGAAGATGGCAAGAAGCTGAAGATGCTGAAGCGCCATCTGCGCTCCACCTACAACATGACGCCGGAAGAATATCGCGCCCGCTGGAGCCTTCCGCCGGATTACCCGATGGTCGCGCCCTCCTATGCGGAGGAACGTTCCCAGTTCGCCAAGAAAATCGGATTGGGCCGCAAAACGCGGACCGCGCCCAAGCGTACGAAGACCTGAATCTTCGATTACCTGCTTTTGGCATGAACGAAGGCCGGCTCCCAGTAGCCGGCCTTTTTATCTGCCCGATAAAAACTTTGCTGCACTGCGGTATGAAATGGGCTATACAACGCCCACGATCGCGCCTACAGCGCCAAAACAAACAGATATCCCGGGAGCTCCGCCATGTCAGAACCCATGCCTTCTTCCCCCGCCAAGTCCGCGTCGAAGCCCCGTTTCGTATGGGAGGATCCGCTGCTGCTCGAAGATCAGTTGAGCGAGGAAGAGCGCATGGTGCGCGACACCGCGCGCGACTATGCCCAGGAAAAGCTGATGCCGCGCATTCTCGAGGCCAACCGCAACGAGACCTTCGACCGCGATATCTTGAGCGAAATGGGCGAACTGGGACTGCTGGGCTGCACTCTGGAAGAGGAATATGGCTGCGCCGGGCTGAACCATGTCTGCTACGGCCTGGTTGCCCGCGAGATCGAGCGCGTGGATTCCGGATACCGCTCCATGATGAGCGTCCAGTCCAGCCTGGTGATGCATCCGATCCATGCTTATGGCACCGAGGAGCAGCGCAAGAAATACCTGCCCCGTTTGGCCACCGCCGAGATTGTCGGCGCCTTCGGCCTGACCGAGCCGGACCACGGATCGGACCCCGGCGGCATGCGCACCCGCGCCGTCAAGGCCGACGGCGGCTATCGCCTTAAGGGCGCCAAGATGTGGATCACCAACGCACCGGCCGCCGACGTTATGGTGGTCTGGGCCAAGACCGAAGACGACGTCATCCGCGGCTTCATCCTGGAGCGCGGCATGGAGGGCCTCACCACCCCGAAAATCGAGGGTAAGTTCTCGCTGCGGGCCTCAATCACCGGCGAAATCGTGATGGACGATGTCTTCGTACCCGAGGAAAACCTGCTGCCCAATGTCGAGGGGCTGAAAGGGCCGTTCGGCTGCCTGAACAAGGCGCGCTTTGGCATCACGTGGGGCGCCCTGGGCGCGGCCGAATTCTGCTGGCACGCAGCCCGGGGCTATACGCTGGAGCGCAAGCAGTTCGGCCGGCCGCTGGCCGCGACCCAGTTGATCCAGAAGAAGCTGGCCGACATGCAGACGGAAATCACGCTGGGCCTGCACTCGGCTTTGCGGCTTGGCCGCCTGGTCGATGAAGGCCGGGCAACACCCGAAATGATCTCGATGATGAAGCGCAACAATTGCGGCAAGTCGCTGGATATCGCCCGCATGTCGCGCGACATGCATGGCGGCAATGGCGTGTCGGACGAATTCCACGTCATTCGGCATATGCTGAACCTGGAAGCCGTCAACACCTACGAGGGCACCCACGACATCCATGCCCTGATCCTGGGACGCGCGCAAACCGGCATCCAGGCCTTCACCGGCTGACCGGTCAGGCCGACCCGGCATGCTGGGCGCCATCACCCTGCTGCTGGTCTGCCAGTTCGCCGGCGAGGCCGTCACCATGGCCGCAGGCCTGCCGGTACCGGGGCCGGTGGTCGGCATGGCGCTACTCTTCGTTGGCCTTCTGATCCGCCGGCGCCTGCGGGCCGGCGAGAGTTTGCCGGATATTCCCGAAGATTTGGAACGGACGGCAACGGGCCTGTTGTCCCATCTTTCCTTGCTCTTTGTGCCGGCTGGTGTCGGTGTGATGCTGTACCTGCCCCTGATTGCCGAAGAATGGCTGGCGATATCGGTTTCCCTGGTGGCAAGCACGCTACTGACGATCGCGCTGACCGCTCTCCTCATGGCATGGCTCGTCCGGATCCCCGGCAGTGGACCGAGCGCTAACGAGACCGGTTGTGGAGAGACAGACCCATGACCCGCGATCTGCATGAAATCTGGGTCTATCTCTCGGCCTCGCCCCTGCTGGGGCTGACGGTGACGCTGGTCGCCTACCAGGCGGGCTACTGGCTTTATCGGAAATCCGGCCATAACCCGCTGGTCAACCCGGTGCTGATCGCCGTCGTCGCGCTGGTTGCCCTATTGAAACTGACCGGGACCGATTACCTAACCTATTTCGAAGGCGCCCAGTTCGTGCATTTCCTGCTTGGTCCGGCCACCGTGGCCCTGGCAATCCCTCTGTTCCAGCAGCTACAACAATTGCGCAAGTCTTTGCTGGCCATCGTCATTTCCGTTACCGCCGGGTCTCTGACCGCCGCCGTCAGCGCGGTGGCAGTCGCATGGGCGCTGGGGGCGTCTCGCGAAACACTGCTGTCGCTGGCCCCAAAATCGGTCACCACGCCCATTGCCATGGGCATTGCGGAAAAAATCGGGGGATTGCCGTCGCTAACAGCAGTTCTGGTGATCCTGACCGGCATGACGGGCGCGATGTTCACGACCTACATGCTAAACCTTCTGGGGGTAAAGGACTGGCGTGCCCGGGGACTGGCCATCGGCGTTGCCTCGCACGGCATCGGCACCGCGCGCGCAATCCTGGTCCACCCCCTGGCGGGCGCCTTCGCCGGCCTGGCCATGGGCCTGAACGGCATCGCTACCGCGCTGCTGCTGCCGCTGCTGGCGACCTGGATATTCTGAAGACAAAAAAGACCGCTCCCGGAATTCGGGAACGGCCCTTCCGTAACCTGGATAGACGGCCTGCTCAGAAAGAGGCGCGGATCGGGAAATTCATCGCCGCGATCCAGAACCGCTCCAGCCTGCGCAACAACACATTCGCGCCGTCGAGTTCTTCCGGCGTGGTGATGTCGGTACCCAGCTTTTCGGCCTGTGCCGCAAACATCCCGTCCAGCAGTTCGTGCAGTCTGATGTCCTTGTCGGACAGACGGACCCGCACCGAGCGGCGGTCATGCGCCGATCGTTCCTGGATTAGATAATTGTTCTCGACCATCTTGCGGACATTGTAGGAAACATTCGAACCGAGATAATAGCCCCGGTTGGTCAGTTCGCCGACCGTCAACTCGTCCTTGCCGATATTGTACAGGATCACCGCCTGGACGTTGTTCACGTCCTGAATGTCCTGCCGCTCAAGTTCACCCTTGACCACCTCGAGAAACTGCCGATGCAACCGCTCGATAAGATGGATCGATTCCAGATACTGTTCTTTCACCGCTGGCCCACAATCTTGCTGTTTATCCAAGACTTCAAAAACGATTCGCTGTTGAAACAAAATGCTTCAACAAATCTCTTCTGGGCCTAATCTCGCCGATACTCCTTAAAATTCATTTAATTCCTGCGATTAATTACCGCGAATCATTTTAATGATCCCGGAGAAGTCCATTCCCCCGTGTCCAGCATTCAGGAAAAGCCCGTATAGGGCCAAGGCTTCGGCGCCCATTGGGGTTGTCGCGCCGGCGCTCTGTGCCGCGGCCTGCGCCAGTTTCAGGTCTTTTTCCATCATCGCAGCGGCGAACCCGGGTTTGTAATCGTTATTTGCCGGCGAGGTCGGCACCGGCCCCGGCACCGGGCAATATGTATTGAGCGACCAGCAGGAACCCGACGATTGAGAGCTGATGTCGTATAGCTTCTGATGGTCGAGGCCCAGTTTCTCCGCCAGCACCAGCGCTTCGGACACGCCGATCATGGTGATGCCCAGGATCATGTTGTTGCAGATCTTGGCCGCCTGGCCGTTGCCGGCGCCACCGGCATGGATCACCGCCTTGCCCATCTTCGCGCAGATGGGCTCAGCCCGGGCGAAGGCGGAATCCGTTCCACCCACCATGAAGGCCAGGGTCGCGGCGGCCGCTCCCACCGTGCCGCCGGAGACCGGCGCATCCACCATCTCCATGCCGGCCTGTTCAGCCGCCTGGTGCATTGCGCGGGAGGTTTCCACGTCGATGG
>JBFFGY010000142.1:0-7054 GCA_041557215.1 Alphaproteobacteria bacterium | reverse complement strand
CCCGGACAGGCCGAGGCGATCCGCGCCACCGGCTCGCGCTGGACGCAATGGATCAATTACGGTGTCCAGCCGCAGGTTATGCCGCGGCTGATTGGCCTTTCGCTCTATCGCCTGGACATCAATTTCCGGGAATCCTCGGTGGTCGGCATCGTCGGCGCCGGCGGTATCGGCTCAACCCTGCTCACTGCCTTCGATCGTTACGAGTATTCCACCGCGGCGACGATCCTGCTGATCATCATCGGTATTGTTTTCTTCGCCGAATACACCTCCGGCAAAATCCGCGCGAGGTTGCAGTAATGCCTGTACGGGAGGAAGCAGGAGTCAAGGTCTGGCAGCGGCGCGATCGCAACAAACAGGTGGCGATCTGGGGCGGCTGGTTCGCCGGCGTGCTTCTGTTCGTCTACTGCTGGCAGCTTATCTCGATCAACACGACGTGGTTCTTCGTGTGGGATTCGCCGCGGATCGCTGCCGACATCGGCTCGCGCATGGTGCCGCCACGCTGGGAGTATATAAACAAAATCTGGGATCCGCTCTGGGACACGATCAATATAGCAACCCTCGGCACGGTACTCGCGCTGTTCATGGCAGTTCCGGTGGCCTTTCTCGCGGCGCGCAACACCACGCCCGACGCCTATGTCGTGCGGCCCGTCGCGTTGTTCATCATCGTCTCGTCGCGTTCGATCAACTCGCTGATCTGGGCGCTTCTGTTGGTTTCTATCATCGGTCCCGGCGTGTTCGCCGGCACCATCGCCATCGCGCTGCGCTCAATCGGTTTCTGCTCCAAATTACTTTATGAGGCGATCGAGGAAATCGATCATTCCCAGGTTGAGGCGATCGAGGCGACCGGTGCGTCCCGCTGGCAGATCATGACATATGGCATCCTTCCCCAGGTGATGCCCGCCCTGGCCGGCATCTCGGTGTTCCGTTGGGACATCAATATCCGCGAATCCACCGTGTTGGGCTTGGTCGGGGCCGGCGGTATCGGGCTCCAACTCAGCTCGTCGCTCAATATCCTCGCATGGCCGCAAGTGACGCTGATCCTGATCGCCATCCTGGCCACGGTGCTGGTCAGCGAATGGGTTTCAGCCAAGGTTCGCCACGCGATTATCTGAGAGCGGGAATCCAGGCAGGAAAAAAGGGCGGAGGAAAATTCCTTCGCCCTTTCCCGATCCACCCCGAGGAGAGAGGTATTACCGGATGCTCTGTGCGAGCAGACTCTGCGGCAGCCGCAGGGTCTTGATATTCGCCGGCCGGAAGTAATAGGGTTTGGGGCCCGGCCGACGGTCCTGATTGTTCCTGAATGTCTGGAACAGTTTCATGGCTTTCGCCTTTCAAATATCGGTCTTGCGAAATGAATTTGGCGGGACAATGCAGAGCCATCGGGGTCTGCTCCCTTGCCGATCTATATACATTAGTAAGCGATAATGTTGCAGTGCAAAAATAGAATGGCAGCCATTCGCTCGCCTCATGCCGGGCGTTCAGCGGAGGGCGGCCATGATCCGTTCGGGGTAGTCAGTGATGATCGATTCCACGCCCCATGAAAGCAGGCCACGAGCGCGAGCCGGGTCGTTGACCGTATAGGCCAGCGGGCGAAAGCCCGCTTCGCGCACGGCCCGCACCCGCGCTTCCGTCAGTCGCCGGTCCAGCACATGGAATGTTGCGCATCCAAGTTCGCGCATCTGCGTCACCCAGTCGTTCTTGAACTTCAGGGTCAGCAGCCCGCGCGGGATTTGCGGCGCGGCCTGACGCGCGGCCGCCAGCGAAGCGGTCGAGAAACTGGAGAGCAGGATCGGCGCAGGCCCGCCTAACCAGCGGGTAGCCAGGGTGCGTGCGACGGCGGCGCCTGTTTCCGCCTCGCGGCCCGGGCAGGCCTTGACCTCCACATTGGCGCCGATGCCCTTCGCCACCAGATAGTCCATGGCTTCAACCAGTGTCGGGACTCGCTCGCCGGTGAAATCGGGCGAAAACCAGCGCCCGGCATCCAGCCGCCGCAATTCGGCCAATGTCATGCCTGCGACCGCGCCCTTGCCGTCCGAGGTGCGATTCACCGTATCGTCATGCATGAGAACCAATTCGTTATCGGCGCTCAGCTTGACGTCGAACTCCACCCAACGCGCCCCCAATTCAACACCTTTACGGATTCCCGCCATGGTGTTTTCCGGTGCATGACCCTTGGCGCCGCGATGGCCGGTAACGGAGGAAAGGGGAGGTGGTGCGGGAATGCTCATAGCCCTTGGCCTATACCATACGCCGGGCGCCGGTACGCTCGAATACGCCCTTGTTAATGTGCATGTGGGTCAACGTACGTTCGTCATGCTGCATGCGCCAGGACAGCATCTTCTGGGCGTATCGCAGAACCAGCGTTGCATAGTCCGGGTCTTGGGCGCGGTTTACCAGTTGATGGGGGTCCAAATTCAGGTCGAAGAACAGCGGCTCCTGCGCGGCAAAATGGACATATTTGTATTTCTCGTCGCGGATCACGGCGAGGTGGCATTCGTCGCTGACCAGCCCCATGGCCTGTTCCGCCGTCTGATTCAGCAGGTCGCGGAAATCATATTCCCAATGGACGGCGTCGCGCCAACCTGCCGGCGTCTCTCCCGCCAGCCATGGTGCCAGCGAATAGCCGTCACACTGGCGCGGAACCTCCAGTCCCATCCATTGCAGGATCGTCGGTATGACGTCGATTGTTTCGGTGAAGGCCTCAACCTTGCGGCCATGTCCGCCAGGTGCCCGCGGGTCGCGCAGAATCAGCGGAATGTGGAAAGACTCGTCGTAATAGCTCTCTTTGCCCAACATCCAATGGTCGCCCATCTGCTCCCCATGATCCGAGGTAAGCACGATCAGCGTATCGTCGTATTGGCCGGTTTCGCGCAGCCAGTCGAACAAGCGGCCAAGATTGTCCTCCACCTCGTTGATCATGCCGTAATAGGTGGCGCGGAGTTGTGCCAGGTCGTCATCCGACATCTCCGTCGGGCAGGTTTCGGCGGCCAGCGTCCAGTAGCGGTTGCGCAACCGTTCCAGGCGCCAGGCGGTAAAGGGGTGCTGGGAAGCCTCTTCCGCCAGAGACGCCGCGCGGTGCGGCTTTGGCATGTCGCCCGGATCGTATTGGCTATTGTAAGGCTCAGGCACGATGAAGGGCGGATGCGGCTGCCAGTAGGACAGATGGACGAACCAGGGCCTACCGTGCCGAGCCTCCATGTAGCGGATTGCTTCATCGGTCATGAAGGTGGAAAGGCTGTCCTCGGCCCTATAGGCCGGCGGGGCGAAGCTGGGCCCGCGCGAATCGGCACCCGGATAGACTTCGACAGGCGCGTATATTTCCAAATGCCAGTCACCAATTTCCGGCAATTTGTGGCCACTGCGGCGAAGGTGGGTCAGCCAGGGGCCCAGATCGTCATGCAGTCGAAGCTGCTCGATCATGCCTGGCAGGACGCCCTCGTAATGGTCCAGGGCGGGATCGTGCGGGTCGCGGCCGCGTGGGTCAGGCGCGGTGTCGGTATAGCCGAACAGCAACGGTTCGTAGCCCGCCTTGCGGGCCTCCAGCGCGACATTGGTATGGCGTGAATCCAGTGGCACACCGTTGCGCCCCGACCGGTGATTTTGCAGATACATTCCGGTATAGAGCGACGCCCGGGCCGGGCCGCAGGGGCTGGCCTGGGTAAAATGATTGGCGAACAGCACGCCCTCTGCCGCCAGCCGATCGAAAACAGGAGTCTTCAAGACCGAGTGGCCGGCCGACGACAGGCAATCGCCCCGCCATTGGTCGAGCGTGATGAACAGGACATTGCCTCTGGGTGCCCCGGCCATGCGGTCTGTCTCTCCGTTCCCTGGTCGTCGTCAGCGGGCCCGCCAGGCCTGGCTGCGCGCATGCAGGCCCCTTGTCATCAGGGCGTGCAGCAACCGAACGCCGGCGGAGGTGTAGACGATCATCATCGCCATCGCTGCAGCCGGCGCAATATCGCCCGCGTCATCCATATTCAAAACCGCGACGGAAGCCAGCGTTGTGTCGGAGGAATAAAGGAATACGACCGCCGATACCGTGGTCATGGCGTTGACGAAGAGATAGATCGAAACATCCAGGATCGCCGGCAGGCAGACCGGCACCGTGACCTTGGCGAAGGTCCGGTAGAAGGGCGTCTTCAACGAGGCGGAAACGGCCTCGAACTCGGGGTCCATCTGTTTCAGCGCGGTCGCCGCCGTCAGGTGGCTGACAGTATAGAAATGGGTGATGGTACAGAGAACCAGGATAGCCATCGTGCCATAGATGAAGCCCAGCGGGTTGTTCGGATGGTTGAAGAAGAAGATATAGGCCAGCCCCAGCACCATGCCCGGCACGGCCATCGGCAGGATCGCCAGCAACTGAATCAGGCCGCGGCCAAAACCGAAACCGCGTCCCTTTTCCACCAGATAGGCGCCGGAAAAAATGATGATAGTCCCGAAGAAGGCCGTATAGAGCGCCATCTGGATAGAGTTGCGATAGGCCTCCCATCCACCGCCGTCCATCACGTCGAAATTGTAATTGGCCAGCGACAGGGAGAGATTGTAGGGCCAGAACTTGATCAGCGAGGCATAGAAGGCCATGCCTAGTATGCTCAGGATCACCAAGCCGATCAGTCCGCAATAGGCCGCCATCAGCATGTCCAGCCGCTTGTTGGGCTTCGGCTGCAGCGGCACGGCGCGCGCCGATAGCAGCGCCACCTGCTTGCGCTGAACGATGCGGTCGACGACGAAGGCGACCACAGCTGGCAAGAGTAGCACGACGGAAACGACCGCGCCCATCTGGAAATTCTGCTGTCCGATCACCTGCTTGTAAATGTCGGTCGCCAGCACGTTGAACTGTCCGCCGATCACCTTGGGCACGCCGAAATCGGTGATGACCAGGGTGAAGACGACGAAGGTGGCGCTGATCAGCCCGTACTTTGCGCCCGGCAGGGTGACGGTCAGGAAGGTGCGCAGCTTGCTGGTGCGCAAAGCCTCCGCCGCCTCGTACAACCGGGCATCCGAAATCGACAGCGCAGTAACCAGGATCATCAACGCATGAGGGAAGGTCCAGAAGGCCGATCCGATGACGACCCCGATGGGGCCGTAGATCGTGTTGCCCATCAGCAGGTCCTTCAGAATGCCCTGGTTGCCGAACAGATAGACCAGCGAGATCGCCGGCAGCAGCGATGGCGCCAAGATCGGGATCAGGGCGATGGCTCGGAACAGGCCCTTCCAGCGCATGCAACTGCGAGTCAGAGCATAGGCATAAAAAAAGGCCAGTGTGATGACGATGACCGTGGTGGTGATGGCGATGAACAGCGAATTATAGACCGAATAGAACAGCGACGGCGTATTCACGTAGGTCAGGTAATTGCCAACGCCGGAGGTTGGCGCCGGACGAATCTGCACCCTGCGAAACTGGTTGCTGGTCAGTTCCTCCCAGTTGGTGTGATAGACCGGCCCTCCTTCCAGCATGAAGCCGCCACCGGCCGTGCCGGTATTGCGTATGCGATACAAGGTCGGTGCGCGGAAGCTGAAATCGGGGAAAAATTCGGTTGCCTGGAACCGGCCGCTGTTGGAGGTGATCAGCATATCCGGCGAGACCACGCCCAGTTCCCGGCCCAATTCATCCGCATTGATCGGATCGCTCCATCCGTCGCCCTTGTTTACCTGGAATTCGATGGTCTCGAAGCGGTAGGTGAAGGTCTCGAAGGATTTTGATAGCATGGCGTACAGCGGCAGTACGATCACCACCAGAAGGAAGAGGCCAAGCAACAGCATGGCGCCGCGCATGATGATGTCGTCGCGGCTCATCCGCGCCCGCACAGGCCTTGCTGC
The DNA here is from genome assembly GCA_041557215.1 of Alphaproteobacteria bacterium. Classification (GTDB taxonomy): domain Bacteria; phylum Pseudomonadota; class Alphaproteobacteria; order UBA8366; family JADFVY01; genus JADFVY01. Next base: position 1,234 of record JBFFGY010000142.1, on the reverse strand, counting down.
AGTTACGGCTGTCACGGCCATGGCTCAGTTTCCGCCCGCGCGATAGAGTCTAATCCGCTCTGGCGGGATGCGTACGATAATATCGTGCCCCGGTTCCAACTCCAGTTCGCGCATCAGATTGACCGACAGGTCGGCAGTCAGGGTCTGTCCGTCCAACGCTGCACCGGAAAGGTCGACCCGCAGCGAAGAGCCCAGGAACTCCAGATCCTCCACCCCGGCGGCGAAGGCATTCGAATCGTCCGGCGTCACGCCGCGCGCCACGATATCCTCAGGCCGCACGGCGATTTGCACTCCCTGTCCGGTGGCGAAATCGCCGGTGTCGCATTTCAGCTCCACATTACCCAGCCTGATCTTGCCCCGGTCCAATACGGACCCGTTGGCGAAATTCATCTTGCCGATAAAATCGGCAACGAAGGCCGTGGCCGGCTGGCGGTAGATTTCCATGGGCGAGCCCACCTGCTCGATCACGCCGTGGTTCATCACCACGATTCGGTCGGCCATGGTCAGCGCCTCTTCCTGGTCGTGCGTCACCATGATGGTGGTGACGCCCAGGCGATGTTGAAGCTGCTTGATCTCGTGGCGCAGATGCACGCGCACCCTCGCGTCCAGCGCCGACAGCGGCTCGTCCAGCAACAGCAGGCCGGGCGAGGTGGCCAGCGCGCGGGCCAGCGCTACCCGCTGCTGCTGGCCGCCGGACAGTTGGGCCGGGTATTTATTGTCCTGGCCGGTCAGGCCCACCAGTTCCAGAAGCTCGCGCACACGGCTATCGACTTCCGCTTTCGGCTGCTTCCGGTTCTCCAGCCCATAGGCGACGTTGCGGAAGACCGTGAGATTGGGAAACAGGGCATAGGACTGGAAGACGATACCGAAATCGCGCTCCGAGGGGGGCAGGGCCGAGATGTCCCGTCCGCCCTGCTCGATGCGGCCATATGTCTGGATGTCCAGCCCTGCGATGGCGCGGAGCAGGGTTGTCTTGCCGCAGCCCGACGGCCCCAGGAAACAGACGAATTCGCCTTCATCAATGGTGATGGAAACGTCGTTCAGCGCGGTAAAATCGCCGAAATTCTTGATGACATTGGCAATCCGCAAATAGGATTCGCCAGCCTCTGTACCTGTCGCCACGGTGCCTCCCGGGTCTTGAGCGTGAATTTTCCTGCCGGTGCCGGCCCGCTAGGGCGGCCCGCAGTCCCTGTTGCCACGGACTATGCCTTATCCCAGGATGCGGGGCAATGGG
>JBFFGY010000141.1:0-7059 GCA_041557215.1 Alphaproteobacteria bacterium | reverse complement strand
CCCATGGCGATGCCGGCCACCGGACGGGTCAGCGGCACGCCAGAATCCATCAGCGCCAGCGAGGTACCGCAGACGGTCGCCATGGAGGAGGAGCCGTTGGATTCGGTGATTTCCGAAACCACCCGGATCGTGTAGGGGAAATCTTCCTTGGCCGGCAGCAGCGGATGGATGGCCCGCCAGGCCAGTTTTCCATGGCCGATCTCACGGCGGCCTGGGCTGCGCAGGAAGGATGCCTCGCCGACCGAATAGGGCGGGAAGTTGTAGTGCAGCATGAAATGCTCACGATACTCGCCTTCCAGCGCGTCGATGATCTGTTCATCCTGTCCGGTGCCCAGAGTGGTGACCACCAGCGCCTGGGTTTCGCCGCGGGTGAACAATGCGGATCCATGGGCCCGGGCCAGCACGCCGACTTCCGCCACGATGGGACGCACCGTCTTGGTATCGCGGCCGTCGATGCGAAGGCCGGTCTTCAGGATATTGCCGCGGACGATGTCCTTCTCCAGCTTCTTGAACAGGCCGGAGGCAATCTCGACATCGAGCCCTTCTTCCTCAATTTTTTTGAGGGCCGCGTCCTTTGCGGCCGCCACGGCCTCGACGCGCTCCTGTTTGACGGTCTTGGCGTAGGCGTCACGCAGTGGCGCCTCGGCGATTGCCCAAAGACGGGTCTTCACCTCGTCGATGCCCGCCGCGGGTTCCGGCAGCGGCCAAGGCTCCTTGGCGCACTGTTCCGCAAAATCGATAACGAAATCGATGACTTCGCGAATCGCCTTATGGGCAAAGCTGACGCCAGCCAGGGTAACGTCTTCGTCCAGTTCCTTGATTTCGGACTCGACCATCAGCACGCCTTCGGCGGTGCCGGCGACGACCAGGTCCATGTCGGAGGACGACAACTCGTCCATCTGGGGATTCAGCACATATTCGCCGTCGATATAACCGACGCGCGCGGCGCCGATCGGCCCCAGGAAGGGAATGCCGGAGATGGTCAGCGCGGCCGATGTGCCGATCATGCTGACGATGTCCGGATCGTTTTCCAGATCATGGGCCAGAACGGTGCAGATAATCTGCGTCTCGTTGCGGAATTCCTTGTGGAACAGCGGCCGGATCGGCCGGTCGATCAGGCGCGACGTGAGGGTTTCCTTCTCCGAGGGGCGCCCTTCGCGCTTGAAAAAGCCGCCGGGAATCTTGCCGGCGGCGAAAGTTTTTTCCTGATAGTTGACCGTCAGCGGGAAGAAATCGATTCCTTCGCGGGGCGCCTTTTGCGCCACGGCCGTGCAAAGCACCTGGGTCCCACCATAGGTGACCAGGACCGCCCCGTCCGCCTGGCGTGCAATGCGCCCGGTTTCGAGAATCAGCGGGCGACCGCCCCAGGTGGTTTCCTTGCGGGTGATATTGAACATACGGTTTTCCTTTACTTCCGTCCTTCACGCAGGCGGCCGGATTGCCCCTGCGGGTAAGTAACGCGGCCGGCCGGGCTCATTCCCCGCCGCGCCGCCTTTTCGGCGATGCCCACGCCCTTTGCGAGGGGCGCGGGCAAGCCGGTCGGGCCGCGGCGTCAGCGGCGCAGGCCCAGATCCTTGATGATCTTTTCGTAGCGCGAGACTTCCTTGCGCTTGAGATAGTCCAGCAACTTGCGGCGCTGGGCGACCATGGTGATCAGCCCGCGACGGGTATGGAAATCCTTCTTGTGCTGGTTCATGTGGTCGGTGAGGTTCTTAATCCGCTCGGTGAGGATCGCGACCTGGACTTCGGCGGAGCCGGTATCGCCCGGCTTGGCGCCAAACTGTTCGATAAGTTCTTGTTTCCGCTCGGCGGTAATCGACATCAAATCCTCCTGGGATTTCAAAGGTTCAACACACGAACAGGGCGGACCTCCCCCGCGGTATAGCGCACCAGGGCGACGGGTTGTCCGTCCGCCTTGGCCAAGGCCGTCTCACCGTCCTCAAGGCCGGCGATACGATCCAGATCAGCCTTCCGCAACAGGGAAACTGCCTGCCCGTTTCGCAAACGTCCTGCTTCACTTTCGGTCACGGCCAGGGCCGGGATGTCGTCCAGCGCGGTCTCGACCGGCAGCAGGTGCTCACAAGCGGCGGCAACATGCATATTTTCACCCAGTTCGTCCAGCGAAATCGCACTTTTTTCGCTGAATGGTCCCACCCGGGTGCGCCGTAACGCCACAAGATGGCCAACGGTACCCAATGCCAACGCAATGTCGCGTCCCAAGGCCCTGATATAGGTGCCTTTACCGCAGACCACCACAAGTACGGCGTGGTCCTCATCCGGGACGTCGACCAGCCGCAAGTCTTCAATCGCGACCCTGCGGGGCTGCATATCAGGCGCCTCACCCGCGCGCGCCAGGTCGTAGGCGCGTTTGCCGTCGAATTTGATGGCGGAAAAGGCTGGCGGAACCTGCTCGATCTCGCCGGTAAAACGGTCCAGTACCGCCTCTATGGCCGCCCGGTCCGGGCATACATCGGAACGGTCCGTAATTTCGCCCTCGCAGTCTTCCGTATTGGTCGCAATACCCCAGCGGACAGTGAAATGATATTGCTTTACCCCATCCATCGCCCAGGAAACGGTCTTCGTGGCCTCGCCCAGTGCGATCGGCAGAATTCCGGTGGCGAACGGGTCCAGCGTACCGCCATGGCCCGCCTTTGCGGCATCCAGCCGTCGCTTCACTGCGCCGACGGCGGCCGTCGACGTCATGCCTTCCGGTTTGTCGAGGACGATCCAGCCATGAACCGGCTGGCCGCGCCTTTTACGCGCCATCGTCGGTGCTGTCCCTTTCGAGGTCCCGCGCCACCTCCGGTCGCCGCAGCAGGTCATCGATATGCTGTGCCTCGTCGAAGACCTTGTCGGCCTCGAAATGCAGAACGGGGGTATATTTCATGGTGAGTCGCCGGCCCATTTCATGCGTGAGATAGTGTGACGCATGGTTCAGCGCATCCACGATCGCCGCCACGTCGCCGACCCCGCCCAGCGGCATGACGAACGCGGTCGCATGCCGCATGTCCGGGCTTGGGCGAACTTCGGACACAGTGATCGATTTGCCGGCAAGAGCCGGGTCGCGCAATTCACCTCTGGCGATGATCTCCGCCAGGACATGACGGAGCTCCTCGCCCACGCGCAGTTGCCGCTGGCTCGGCTCTTTTGCCTTTTTTCTGGTCATTTTCGTCCGCTCGCCGGCGGGCCGCAGCCCTGCCCGGCGCCTTGTCATCACCGCGTCAAAGCTGGCGCGAAATTTCCTCGACCTCGAAGCATTCGATAACATCGCCCTGCTTGATGTCGTCGTAATTCTCGAAAGCCATGCCGCATTCGTAATTGCTCTGCACCTCGCGGACTTCGTCCTTGAAGCGCTTCAGCGTCTTCAGCTTGCCTTCGTGGATCACAACGTTGTCGCGCAGCAGGCGAACCCCGGCGCCACGCTTGACGACGCCTTCGGTTACGTAACAGCCCGCTACCTTGCCGACCTTGGTTATGTTGAACACCTCGCGGATTTCCGCATAACCCAGGAAGTTCTCGCGCAATTCCGGGGCCAGCATGCCGCTGAGCATCGATTTGATGTCGTCCAGCGCATCGTAGATGATCGAGTAGTAGCGGATATCGACTCCGTCCCGCTTGGCCATTTCGCGGGCCTGGGGGTTGGCGCGCACGTTGAAGGCGATGATCAGGCCACCCGAAGCGTTGGCCAGGGTCACGTCAGACTCGGTGATGCCACCAACGGCGCCGTGCAGAAGCCGCACCTTGACCTCGTCGGTCGACAGCTTCTCGAAGGAGGCAGCGATCGCTTCCACCGAACCCTGGGCGTCGGCCTTGACGACGACCGGCAACTCGCTGGCAGTGCCTTCCTTGATTTGGGTGAACATCTGCTCCAGCGTGCCGCGGCCCGTGGCAGCGCTGCGCTTGTCACGCTCCATGCGCTGACGGTATTCGGTGATCTCGCGCGCCCGGGTTTCGTCTTCGACGACGACAAAATCGTCGCCGGCGGACGGAGTGCCCTGGAAACCGAGCACCTCTACCGGCATCGACGGACTTGCGCTCTCAACGGCCTTGCCGTGATCGTCCATCAGGGCGCGGACGCGCCCCCATTCGCTGCCCGCGATGAACACGTCGCCGACATACAGTGTGCCACGCTGAACAAGGACCGTCGCCACCGAGCCGCGCCCGCGTTCCTGGCGCGCCTCCACGATGGTTCCCTGGGCGGTGCGCTTCGGGTTTGCCTTCAACTCCAGGATTTCCGCCTGCAGCAGAATTGCCTCTTCGAGCTTGTCCAGGTTCATCTTCTTTGTGGCCGAGACCTCGACATCCTGAACATCGCCGCCCATGCTTTCGACCACCACTTCATGCTGCAGCAGTTCGTTGCGTACCTTGTCCGGGGTGGCGTCCGGCTTGTCCATCTTGTTGATCGCGATGATCATCGGCACTTCCGCCGCCTGGGCATGGCGGATCGCCTCGATGGTCTGCGGTTGGACACCGTCGTCGGCCGCAACCACCAGCACCACGATATCCGTGGCCTGCGCGCCGCGGGCCCGCATGTTCGTAAAGGCCTCATGGCCCGGCGTATCGAGGAAGGTGATCTGCTGCCCGTCGGACAGGGATACCCGGTAAGCGCCGATATGCTGGGTGATACCACCAGCTTCGCCGGCCACGACGTCGGTTTCGCGCAGCGCGTCCAGCAGCGAGGTTTTTCCGTGGTCGACATGCCCCATGACGGTAACCACCGGCGCACGGGGTTCCATCTCCTCGGGCCGGTCTTCGATACCCTCGATGCCGATTTCCACGTCCGCCTCCGATACGCGTTTGATCTTGTGGCCGAATTCTTCGACAACCAATTCTGCGGTATCCGCGTCGATGGTCTGGTTGATGGTTACCATCACACCCAGCTTCATCAGGGTCTTGACCACTTCTGCGCCGCGTTCGGCCATGCGGTTAGCCAGATCGGAAACCGTGATGGTTTCCGGGACGACAACATCGCGCACGATCCTCTTGCCGCCTTCGCCATCGAGCATACGCTGGCGCTGTTTCTCCTTTTCGCGCTTTCGCTTCAACGCGGCCATACTGCGGCCCTGACGGCTTTCGTCGTCACCATCCAGCGCTCTGCTGATCGTCAGCTTGCCTGGCCGGCGCCGCGGTTCCTGTCGGCTGCGAACCGGCGCAGGTTTCTCGACTTTCGGCTTGACCTTGGCGCGTTTGCTGGCAGCGTCTTCTTCGATTTCGGGCACCGGAGCCGTCACGGCGACAGGCTCTGCCGTCGGCCGTTTCGTTTCCTCTTCGGCGGCCTTCTGCCTGGCTTCTTCCTCTGCCGCTTTCCGTTTGGCTTCTTCCTCCGCGGCCTTGCGCCGCAGTTCCTCTTCCTCCTGGGCGCGGCGCTGGGATTCTTCCTGTGCGGCCCGGCGTGCAGCATCTTCCGCCTCGTGTTTGGCCTGAATTTCGGCCAACCGCTGTTTTTCCTCGTCGGCCGCAGCACCCTTCAGCGCACGGATACGTGCTTCACGCTCCCGGTCGGTCAGGTCGCGCAACGGTGCGGCCTCGTCCTTGGCTGCGGCAGGCGCTTCGGCCTGATCGGAAACAGCGGTCAACTTTCCGCCGGCGCCCCGCTCGAAGGTGCGCTTGCGTTTAACCTCAACGGCGACTTTCTTTGTCCGGCCGTGGCTGAAGCTCTGGCTGACCTGACCCGCACCGACTGTCTTCTTGAGTTCCAGACGGCCCGGCTTGCGCAGCGTCAGCTTGCTTTCCTTTTCTTCCTTCTTATCAGTCATTCTTATCCTCGTTCACGGCCATTATGTTCGGAAACCCTTGAGTTTCCGCGCTTCCAATTCAAATTTCCCAGCCAGCGCACCCTGCGCCAACGCGGCGTGGACCGCGTAATCGCGCCCAAAGGCCCGGCCCATTTCCTCGCTCGTCAAACAATTGACAACGCTGATACCGGCGGCAAGGCGTCTCAGTTTTTCCCGTCCATCCTCGGCGCCGTCCTGTGCTTCCAGCAAAACCGAGACTTTGGCCTGCTGGAGCCATGCGCGGACCTTCTCGAAGCCGGCTACCGCCTGTCCGGCGCGCCGGGCAAGGCCGATGATCTCGGCGCAACGCCGCGCCAGCAGCATTTCGATCTGCTGTTCGAGATCGCTGTCTATTGCGACGGCCTGTCGGGCTGCCCGCGCGAACAGTTTACGCGTAAGCGCCGTTTTAAGGTGATCGCTGTCAGGGGTCAGCCAGATGCCCCTGCCCGGGGCCCGGCCGGTTATATCGGGAATCAGGCTGTCCGAAGGATCGACGACGAAACGCAGCAACTCTTCGCGCGCGCGCACTTCTCCCGTGACGATGCAGCGACGCTGCGCCGTCCGGCTTGGTGCTGACGCCGCTGTACGCGGCGTATCATGGCGAAGACCTGCCTGCATTCCTCGTGTTCTTCCTCCTGGCCATGGCTCAGGCGCCTACGCCGTCGCCAGGCGCGGCTTCCAGCTCTTCCTCATCACGGGCGGCGTTGGCGGCGGCAAGTTCTTCCTCGCTGAACCAGCCCGCCTTTACTCGCGCGGCCATGATCATGTCGTTGGCCTCGTCCGTGCTCAGACCGAATTCGCCCAGGATTGCGTCGGCACCCGACGTAAGTTCATCCGATGCCAAATCGGCAAAATCCTCGACGGTTTTTACGCCGGCCTCACCAAGCGCCACCAGCATGCCGGCGGTGAGACCGGGAATTTCGGCCAAGGCGTCCTCGACGCCAAGCTCCTGGCGCCGCAATGTCAGCCGCTCGGCCTCTTCCTCCAGGAAGTTGCCCGCGCGGGCGCGAAGCTCCGCCGCCACTTCTTCGTCGAAGCCCTCGATCTCGGTCAGGTCCTCGACGGGCACATAGGCGATTTCCTCGATCGAGGTGAAGCCTTCTGTCACCAGAAGATGGGCAATGACATCGTCGACATCCAGTGCTTCCATGAAACGTTCGCTGCGCTCGCGGAACTCGGCCTGGCGGCGTTCGGATTCCTGCTCCTCGGTGAGGATATCGATATCCCAGCCGGTCAGCATGGAGGCGAGGCGCACATTCTGTCCGCGCCGGCCGATCGCCAGGCT
>JBFFGY010000140.1:0-7061 GCA_041557215.1 Alphaproteobacteria bacterium | reverse complement strand
GGGGCGGTTTCCGGCCCGGCCGGCACGAAGTGAGGTCTCGTTACTGGCGGTAGCCTGCGGTCCGGGATTCCAGCACGGAACCGTTTTCGTCCAGAACATCGACGACCCATTCGCCACGCCATTCCGGCAACAGCGTTTTGCTGGAATAGACGCGCCAGCGCGAAGCGCGGACCTTGAAGCTGACTTCCGCCATGACGGCGCCATTCAGCGACCAGCGATGGGTTATGGAAGTTCCATCCATATTGCGCAATTCGGTAAAGAAGAAGATCTTTTCCGAACCGGGGTTGATTGCGGTGAGATCATCCGTGGGTTCGCGGTCCAGCACGGCGCTGGTGAACTGTGCGCGCGACACGGCGGGATCCGCCGACCAGGCCACAAAAGGCGCCGTTGCGAAGATTGCCAGGATCACGATGTAACTTGCGATTTTTTTCATTCCATCCTTCCTGATGGTAAGGACCAGTAAAACGGGATCATTTGTACAGGACACAGTTTAAGCAGGCATTAACATGGCCCGGCCCGCGAAAGGGTGTGAATTGCCGACGGCGGGGCCTATATGACATTGGCTGAGGGCCGTTTCGGCAATTCCGCCGACGCCGACTAACCAGATAAGAGGACCCATGACCTACCATTTCAGCAAGACCATCGATCGTTCCTTCGACCAGGCGATCGAGGACGTAACCGCAGCGCTGCAGGGGATCGGATTCGGCATTCTTTGCACCATTCCGGTCAGCGAAAAGCTCAAGGGTGCCCTGGATGTCGATATTCCGCGTTATACGATTCTCGGCGCCTGCAATCCGTCCTTCGCTTACAAGGCGCTGCAGAGCGAAAACAAGATCGGCGTCATGCTGCCCTGCAATATCGTTATTCAGCAAAAGGAAGATGGAAAGGTCGAGGTGTCGGCTGTCGACCCCATCGCTTCCATGGCGGCGATCGACAATCCCGATCTCGGGGCCATCGCCGGGGAAGTCCGGGAACTCATCAAGGGCGTGATTGACGGCCTCTGACGGTTACATGCGGCCGGCGGCAATTATGCCGGCCAGCAGAATCAGCCCGAACCATTTATTGGATTTGAATTTGGCCAGGCAGTCTTGCGGCGAGTTGGTATCGACTTCCGCCGCCTGCCAGGCCAACTGGGCCGCAGCGGCCGCCAGACCGGCATAGAACGGCCAGGCCATGCCCGCGGCCCATCCAGCAGAGCCGAGCAGCAACAATGTTATCCCGTAGAACAGGAACAGGAAGGGGCGAGTCCGCTCGCCGAGCCGCCTGGCCGTGGACTTGACGCCGATCAGCGCGTCGTCCTCCTTGTCCTGATGGGCATAGATCGTGTCGTACCCCAGGGTCCAGAAGAAGCCCGCGGCATACATTAGTAAGGGTGCCGCCGACAGATTTTCCGCTACCGCTGCCCAGCCTACAAGGGCGCCCCAGTTGAAGGTCAGCCCCAGCCAGGCCTGTGGCCACCAGGTGATCCGCTTCATGAAGGGATAGGGGAAGATTAGCAGCAACGAGGCTGCTCCTACTGCGATGGCTAATGGATTGAAACTGACCAGGACAATCAGACCCAGCGCCAGTTGGGCCACGAGGAAAACAAGCGCACCCCGGACCGTTACGTCGCCGCTGGGTATCGGGCGTGTAGCGGTGCGCGCGACCTTGGCGTCGTAATCCCGGTCGGTGATGTCGTTCCAGGTACAGCCCGCGCCGCGCATCACCACGGCGCCCACGCCGAACAGAAGAATGTACAACAGGCTGGGCCAGGCCGGTTCGGGCCCGGCGGACGTCGCTAATGCCATGCTCCACCAGCAGGGAAGCAGCAGCAACCATGTCCCGATCGGACGGTCCAGTCGCGCCAGCCGCATCCAGGGACGGAACGGCGAAGGCGCATACCGGTCCACCCAGTTTCCTCGGGCGATATCGGAGGCATCGGCACGACTTTGCGGATGGTTGCTCATGGGCTAATCTTGACGCGCCCCGCCCCGCGGGACAAGAACCGGCGACAATTATTCACGGATAGACAGGCGATACTTCGCATGACCGACCGGCCCCGCACCAGGCTGTTTACCGAAGGCGACCTCATGGAAGGCGCCATGGTGGACTGTGGTCGCGATCAGGCCCATTACCTGATCAACGTATTGCGCATGACGCCCGGTGATCAAGTGGCGCTCTTCAACGGCCGCGACGGCGAATGGCTGGCGCGCATCGACGGCGCCGGCAAAAAGTCGGCAAACCTTGCAGTTGAGGACAGACTCCGTCCCCAGGCAGTGGAGCCCGACCTGTGGCTGGTCTTCGCGCCGGTAAAGCGGGCGCCACTGGACTTCCTTGTGCAGAAAGCGACGGAACTGGGCGTATCCCGCATGCTGCCCGCGATAACCAGGCGAACCGTCGTCGAACGGGTGAAACGGGAGCGCATGGAGACCAACGCAATCGAGGCTGCGGAGCAGTGCGAAAGACTGACCGTGCCCGTCGTCGCGGAGGCCAGGCCGCTGTCACGAATTCTTGATGATTGGCCGGCCGAACGGCATATCCTGTTATGCGCGGAGGCTGGCGAAGTAACGCCGATCAACGATTTTCTGGGTCTGGCGGATGCGAATGTCCCCTGGGCGGTCATGACCGGGCCCGAGGGCGGATTCGATCAAACGGAGCTTGACCTGCTGGCCAAATTACCCAATGTAAGCGCGGTCGGGCTCGGGCCTCGCATTCTTCGGGCCGACACTGCCGCGTTGGCGGCGCTCGCCTGCTGGCAGGCGGCGCTCGGTGACTGGCAAAACCGTCCACCCGGGCGGACCTGAAACGACAGAACTGCAATATCCACAACGGACAAGGCCCGGACCATGTCAGCACCTTCCAGCGGCGGCGGCAGCCCCATCACCGACAAGAATCAACTGGTCGAATATATGGAACGCGGAAGCAAGCCCCGCGAAGCATGGCGAATCGGAACGGAGCACGAAAAATTCGTATACGACCTCGCCGGACACCGGCCTTTGGCCTATGACGGAATACCCGGCATCAAGGCTTTGCTCGAGGGGCTTCGCCGTTTTGGCTGGGAGCCCGTGTTCGAGGGTGAGAAGGTCATAGCGCTGCGTATGGCGGACGGTTGCTCCATCACGCTGGAGCCTGGCGGTCAGTTCGAACTGTCCGGTGCGCCGCTTGAAAACATCCACCAGACTTGCAGCGAGGTGAACGAACATCTGCGCGAGGTCAAGGATGTCTGCGGCGAGATGGGGGCGGGCATGATCGGCCTCGGCTTCCATCCGAAGGCCAGCCGGGACGAGATTCCCTGGATGCCCAAGGGCCGTTACAAGGTGATGCGCCGCTATATGCCCACACGCGGCAATCTGGGCCTCGACATGATGACCCGAACCTGCACCGTGCAGGTCAATCTGGACTTCTCCTCCGAAGCCGACATGGTGAAGAAATTCCGTGTCGCGCTGGCACTGCAGCCGGTTGCCACCGCGCTGTTCGCCAACTCGCCCTTCAGCGAGGGCAAGCCCAATGGCTTCCTCAGCTATCGCAGCCAGATCTGGACCGATACCGACCCGGACCGCTGCGGCATGCTGCCCTTCGTGTTCGATGAAGGCTTTGGCTTCGAACGCTGGGTGGATTATCTTCTGGATGTGCCGATGTATTTTGTCTATCGCGACGGCAATTACATCGATGTTGCCGGCAAGTCCTTCCGCGATTTCATGGCTGGCAGGCTGGAGGGATTCGAAGGGCAGGCTCCCAGCATCGGCGACTGGTCCGACCATATGACCACCGCCTTCCCGGAGGTGCGGCTGAAACATTACCTTGAAATGCGTGGCGCCGACGGCGGCCCCTGGCGGCGCCTTTGTGCGCTGCCGGCGCTGTGGGTCGGCCTGCTGTATGACGATGCGGCGCTGGACGCGGCCTGGAACCTTTGCCGGGACTGGTCGATGGAAGAGCGCGAGATGCTTCGCGCGGAAGCACCCCGCACGGCCCTCAAGACGCCGTTCCGTGGCGGCACCATGCAGGATCTCGCCAAGGATGTTCTCGCGATCGCGCAGGATGGGCTAAAGGCGCGCGCAACCCAGGATACCTTCGGCGATGATGAGTCGCATTTCCTCAGCGCGCTGCATGAAATTGCCGAAAGCGGTGTGACGCCCGCCGAAGAGTTGCTAGAGGCATACGAAACCCGCTGGAACCGAAGCATCGAGCCGCTGTTCGACGAATACGCCTACTGACCGCCGGACCTCAGGTTCGGCGGCAGGTGAACGGCTGCGGTCATTTTGCATAGAGCATTACCACGACCGCGATCAGGGAAAGGACGGTCGACATCGCAATCACGCTGTCGGCCAGCCCGGCGGCATTCTTGGAGCGGCTTGCCAGGTTGTGCATGTTAAAGCCGACGGGCATAAGGGCCAGCATTACGGCAACCCATACCCAGGAATTCGGCATTCCCAGGAGCGGCTCGGCGATAACCCAGACGATCAGCGGGTGGGCCGCCAGCTTAAGTGCGGTAACCACCGCGGCCTCCTTCACCTGCGTCCCTAGCTTGTAACGCAACATCATCCCGCCCAAGGCGAACAACGAGCAGGGATAAAGCGCCGAACTCAGGGTGCGCAGGATGGAATTCACCATGTCCGGCAAGCGGGGAACGTCCAGCATGTTTCCGGCAACATCATACAGGATGCCCAACACCAGCGCGATGAAGACAGGGTTCTTCACCTGACCTAAAGCGGCCTGCCAGCCGGCCAACGGCGCCTCGCCGGCTTTGCCGGCGCGAATGCGGACAACCAGAGTCAACAGAATAGCCATCAAGACGCCGTGCAAACCGACGACAAGAGACAGCGGCACGACATATTTGGGTCCAAGAATCATCAGCACCGCCGGAACGCCCAGCAGGACCATATTTGAGTGGGAGGCGCCCACGGCTATAATGTTCTGCTCGGCCTGACCGCTATTCATCGCATAACGGGCAACGACGATCCCGAGAACGAGTACCGCCAGAGCGCCAATGAAGTAGCTCAGCAATATCTGCCACACGGGCCCCAGACCGGCAGGCAGTCCACCATTGGCCATGTTCCGGAAAATCAATGCAGGCAAGGCGATCGCAAAGACATAGCGCGAAATCCCGTCGATGGCGGAAGAGGATATGTAATTGAAACGGGTCGTCAGATAGCCGATGGCGACAATGATCGCGACGGGCAGAACGGACAGAATAATAGATTCCATGAATGCACCTCCGGTCAGGGTTGGCCGGGACCACCGGTCCCACTGCGAGGCGCCGCTCCCACCCAGGGCGCGAGCAGCAAGGATCGCGCCAAGAAATTAAAGTAGCGTAAATCCCGCCGCGTACTTTCAGCAGTACGTCCCGCCGGTTATCGCCGGAGAATCAGCAAATCGCCCTGAACCTCAAAGCCGGAAAGCCGGTCGAGGAAGCCCATGCCAAGAAGGGATTCCGACATCGGCGCGCCATTGACCGAGGCGGTCACGTTACGGAACCGGATGGCGCCGACCTCGATCGAGCGCAACGTAACCGGCGCCCCCCATCCTGTCCCGTTGGCGGTCTGGTAGCGCATATTGAAGGTCAGCTCAGACGGCGCAAAACCCGTTCGTTCCGCATCCGCCGGGCTGAGTACGATGTCGCTTGCGCCGGTATCGACCAGGAAGCGGACCGGTTGCCCGTTAACGGATGCATTTACGTGGAAGTGCCCGTCCATGCTGCGCCTGAAGACCATCTCGCCGCCGCTCTCCCTGCCTTGGCTTGGCTCCAGTTCGCCGACTATCCGTTTCCAGACGATTTCCAGTTCAGGACGGAATCCGTACAGCGCTACAAGGCCAGCCAGGATCGCCACCCAGATGGTGATGTCGCGGGCCGCTTTTTTCACCTTGAATGTCCGCGCGCCCAGAATACCACTGGCAACCAGAAGCAATATCGCGCCATAGCGCGTAAGGTTCATCATTGTTTCGCGCGAATCCAGCGCATTGGGATAGCGGTCGATCAGCCATAAGACCAGGCCGATCAATCCGAGCCCGACCGCCACAGCCCAGAACAGGCGATTCGGGCCGGGGTTCTCTGGCGGTTGTGGTTTCCGGAATGGCATCGTTGAGAGACTGCCGGTAAGCCCGCGACAGGCGCCTCAGCCGCCGGTGCCGCCCACCGTCAATCCATCGATGCGAAGGGTCGGCTGGCCGACGCCGACCGGAACGCCCTGGCCTTCCTTGCCGCAGGTGCCGATGCCGGGATCCATCGCCATGTCGTTGCCGACCATCGTGACGCGGGTCAGCACGTCCGGCCCGTTGCCGATCAGGGTCGCCCCCTTGATCGGCTGCTTCACCTCGCCCTTTTCGATCATGTAGGACTCGGTGCAGGAAAACACGAACTTGCCGCTGGTTATATCCACCTGCCCGCCGCCGAAATTCACCGCGTAAACACCCTTGTCGACGGAGGCGATGATCTCAGCGGGGTCGCGATCGCCCGCCATCATGCAGGTGTTTGTCATCCGCGGCATCGGGGCATGGGCATAGGATTGCCGCCGTCCGTTGCCGGTGGGTTTGACGCCCATCAGGCGCGCGTTCTGGCGGTCCTGCATGTAACCCACCAGCTTGCCGTTCTCGATCAGCGTGGTGCAGCTGGTCGGCGTTCCTTCATCGTCGACCGACAGCGATCCGCGGCGGTCGGCAATCGTGCCGTCATCCACCACCGTTACTCCCTCGGCGGCCACCATCTGCCCCATCAACCCGGCGAAGGCCGATGTTTTCTTGCGATTGAAATCTCCCTCCAGCCCATGGCCGATGGCTTCATGCAGCAGGATTCCGGGCCAGCCGGAACCCAGCACCACTTCCATCTCGCCGGCCGGTGCGGGCACCGATTCCAGGTTTACCAATGCCTGGCGTAGCGCCTCGTCGACCTGGAACTGCCAGGCGTCGGGTTCGACGAAGGCGGCGAATCCGACTCGCCCGCCGGCGCCATAGCTACCGCTTTCCATACGGTCGCCCTTGCCGACCACGATGGAGACATTGAGCCGCACCAACGGCCTGATGTCGGCGACGCGCTTGCCGTCGCCGCGGATGATCTGCACTGCCTGCCATTCACCCGCGATCGAGGT
>JBFFGY010000139.1:0-7071 GCA_041557215.1 Alphaproteobacteria bacterium | reverse complement strand
TCCTCAAGAAAGCCGAGACCGAAGGCGTCGATCTGATCGTCATGGGCACCCGCGGTTTCTCGGACCTGCAGGGCCTGTTCCTGGGCAGCGTCTCACACAAGGTGACCCAGCTCGCCCCCTGCCCGGTGATGTCGGTGCGGTAGAGGGAAGGCCCCTAACCCCGCATGCGCTCGGCCTTCGGGTCTAACAGCGGTTCGGTGAATAGGGTGGCCCGGCGCAGGTCGCCGAGGATTTCGATCCGGAATTCGGCACCGTCGGCGATCATCCCGGTGGGCACGAAGCCGAGGGCGACGGATTCGCCGACATAGTGAGCGTAGCCGCCCGAGGTCACGTAGCCAACGACCGCGCCGTCCTTCCAGATCGGTTCCCAGGCGACGACATCGGCGTCGGCGGCATCGACGATGAAGCTGGCGAGGCGGCGGGCCGGAGGGTTGTCGCGTTCGGCCAGTGCCGCGTCGCGTCCGATGAAGTTCGACTTATTATAGTCCACAAAGCGATCCATGCCGGTTTCCATCGGCGTGTAGTCGGGCTTGTATTCGCGCATCCATGAACCGAAGCTTTTTTCCAGCCTGAGGCTCATCATCGCACGCATGCCGAAGGGGCGCAGGCCGAGGTCTTCGCCCGCCGGAGCCAGGGCGTCACAGAGCGCGACCTGCCTGTCCGCCGGCACATAGATCTCGTAGCCCAGATCACCGGTATAGCTGACCCGCGCGACGATGGCGTCGATGTCGCCGACCCGCATTTCGCGCACCGACAGGAAGGGGAAAGCCTCGTTGGAGACATCCGCGTCCGTCACCCGCTCCAGAAGCGCGCGCGCCTTCGGCCCTGCAATCTGGAAGCCGATGCGACCCAGCGAGAGGTTGCGGATCGAAACGCTTTCCTGCGGCAAATAACGCTCGAACCAGCGCATATGATAGGTCTGTGCGCCGAAAGAGGCGGTCAACTGGAATCGCTCCGGCCCCAGCTTCATGACCGTGAAATCGCCGGCGAGACGCCCGCTTGTTGAGAGCATCGGCGTGAGCGATATCCGTCCTTCCCTGGGTAGGCGACCGGCCATGATGTAATCCAGCCATGCCTCCGCCTTCGGTCCCGTCACCTCGTATTTGCCGAAATTGTGGATCTCGTTGATTCCGACGGCGGTGCGCACGGCGCGGCATTCCTCGCCCACCATTTCAAAAGCGTTTGAGCGGCGGAAGGACGGTATTTCAATACGTTCTTCGGCATCTCTCGCAAACCAGTTCACATGCTCCATGCCGTAGGCAGCGCCGAAAACGGCGTTCTGTGCATCCCAGATGTCGTAGGCCGGCGTCCTGTTCAGCGGCCGCCCCGCCGGCAGCTCCTCGTTGGGATAGGTGATAGCGAAGCGGCGCTGGTAGTTCTCGCGCACCTTGGCCACCGTATAGGGTTTGTCGCACCAGTCGCCGAAGCGCGCCACATCCATCGCGAACACGTCGCGCGAGGGCTCGCCCTCCACCATCCACTCGGCCAGCGTCAACCCGACGCCGCCACCCTGGCTGAAACCAGCCATGACGGCACAAGCCGACCAGTAGTTTTTCAGGCCCGGCACCGGCCCGACCAGCGGGTTGCCGTCGGGCGCGAAGGTAAAGGGCCCGTTGATGACCCGCTTGATGCCCGCGGTCTCCAGGCAGGGATAGCGGCGGTAGGCCGCTTCCAGCGGGCCGGCAATGCGGTCGAGATTATCGGGCAGCAGCTCCAGCCCGAAATCCCAGGGCGTGCCTTCGACCTTCCAGGGGTCGCAGTCCTGCTCGTAGATGCCGATGACGAGGCCGCGCCCTTCCTGCCGGAAATAAGTGCCGCCGGCCGGGTCCATGATATGCGGCAGCTCGGTCTCGCGCTCATAGACCGCCGGAATGTCGTCGCTGACCAGATACTGATGCTCCATCGCCTGCAGCGGTATCCAGACGCCCGCCATCGCGCCCACCTCGCGCGCCCACAGGCCACCGGCATTGACCACATGTTCGGCGCGGATGGTGCCCTGCTCGGTCACCACGTCCCAGCTTCCGTCCGGTTGGGGGACCAGTTCCACCACCTTGTTGCGCAGATAGATCTCGGCACCCTGCAGCCGTGCCGCCTTGGCATAGGCGTGCGTGGTGCCGGACGGATCCAGGTGTCCGTCCAACGGATCGTACAGCGCGCCGAGAACGCCTTCGGTGTCGATCACCGGGCAGAGCCTTTTGATTTCGTCCAGCCCGACGATCTCGGTATCCAGCCCCATATGGCGGTGCATGGCGCGCGTGGCCTTCAGGAAATCCATGCGTTCCGGCGTCATCGCGATGGTCAGCCCGCCGACATGGTGCAGGCCGCAGGACTGACCGGAAATCTCCTCAAGTTCCTTGTAGAGCCGGATCGTGTAGCCCTGCAGCGCGGCCATGTTGGTGTCTGCGTTCAGCGTATGGAACCCGCCCGCCGCATGCCAGGTGGAGCCCGCGGTCAGTTCCGACCGCTCGATCAGTACCACGTCCCGCCAGCCCAGCTTGGTCAGGTGGTACAGTACGCTGCATCCCACAACACCGCCGCCGATCACGGCTACCTGTACATTGGTCTTCATGTGTTAGCGCCCCTTTGCCCCCCTCTCCGTTCCTCGTCATTGCGAGGAGGCGAAGCCGACGCGGCAATCCAGTCTCGCCGCCGCCATGCTGGATTGCCGCGGCGCTGCGCGCCTCGCAATGACGGCGAAAAGTGGAAATGGCGTTGCATCCCCCTCACCCCAGCACCGAAAAGCTGCTTTCCGGGTTGATTTCGCGCAGGCGCGAATAGAAGCCGAGGGAAACTTCCCGCCCTATATGTTTCAGGCGGAAGGTCACCGGCTCGCGGTCATGGTCATGACCCGCCTCGCAGGCATCGATCAGGTCCGCCATCATCTCGCCGGCGATGGGCGCGTTCTTGAATTGGTTGCCGCTAGTGCCGACGCCCATATAGAAGCCCGGCAGGTCGGACTTGTCGTAGATCGGAATCCAGTCATACGATACATCGTAAAGTTCGACCACTCCCTTGGTTTGATTTGGAATTCCCAGATCCGGATAGCGCTGCGCCAGGCGCATCACCATGACTCGCCACTGCTCGGTGAAATTCCGGTCGAAATCGTCCGGGTCGACCCATTCACGCGCGTCGCATTCCGGATCCTCGCTGCCGATCAACACGTAGTTGCCATGTTCCGGCCTGCAATAAGTGGAAACGTCGTTATCCGAGATAACCATGCCGTCATGCTCGAAATCGAAGCCCTTCGGCGAGGGCACGTGGGCGACCTCGTGGCGCAGGGCCCGGGTCTTGATGCGCATCCCCTCTTCTACCCCCGCCATCGCGTTGACCTTGGCAGAATGCGGGCCAGCGATATTGACCACGACCGGCGCGTCTATTGCCAAGCCATCGGCCAGCGTTACCCCAGCGACGCGGCCGGCGGCACGGCGGATTTCCATCACCTCGCAATTGAAAAGGAATTCCGCGCCGTTTTCCTCCGCGGCGCGCTGCAGATTGTGGGCGGCCAATTGCGGGTCCGTGATATAGCCGCCGGTCGGGAAGAAAACGGCGCCCTGGATCTCGCCGACGGTCGGCTCGCCGAAGCCTTCATCTTCGGGACGCTTTGCAGGCCCGAAACAGCGCCTGTCCATGATCGGAAGGCGCTTCAGCAGCGCCGCCTGGTCCAGATCCTCCGCCGGGCAATCTATTTCCGCCATCAGCTCCAGGGCGTGGCTTAGCATGTCGTTGCTTTCGGTTTTCATCACAAGGCAGCCGCAATTGACATAGCGGGCCAGGCCGCGCTCGTCCTCGACGCCCAGGAAATCGGCCCAGTCCTTCCAGTAGAAATGACTCTCATAGGCAATCGCCGAGCCATCGACGGTGGAATAGTAGGGCCGGATGATGGCGCAGGACCCGCTGGTAGAGCCGTAACCGGCGGCCGGCAGCCGGTCGAGCACCAGCGGCTTGCGGCCCTTGCGGGTCAGCGCCAATGCCGTGGCGGAACCGATGATACCGGCGCCAATGATGATGGAGTCGTAGGAGTTCGACATGCTGCCCCCGGACGCTTCTTATCGTTGCCATGGCATTCACCGCCATTATGGCACAAAGCACCGGCCCGCCGACGACCCTTAATCGACCGGAAACGACAGTAGCAGGTCTTATCGATTCTCGGGCGTCCAGGCCCCCAGCAGGCGCGGCAAATCGCCGAAACGCGCCAGCAGGCCGAAGACCAGCATGGCCAGCAGTACGAACAACACGGCCACCACCGCCATCACCGGCGTATAGCCGTAGCGAAGGCTGTTGAATATCTTAATCGGCAGGGTCTCAACCGTGAAGCCGGCGACCATATAGGCGACGATATATTCGTTGAGGCTGAGGACGAAGGCGAAGGCGTAGCCGGACAGGATATAGGGCCGCACCAGCGGCAGCACGATGGTACGGAAAAGCACCCGGCCCCTGGCGCCCAATGTCTCGGCGGCCTCCAGAACCTCCGGCTCGATCGATTCCAACCCCAGTGAGATGGTCACCAGCGGCAGGGTCACGAAGAAGATGCCGTGGGAGATCACCACCGCAGTGAACTGGCCATACATGCCAATGGTCACCCAGAAGGACAGGAAGCCCAGCGCGGTTATGACCGGCGGCAGGATGAATGGCGCGACGCCCAGCCCGAACAAGAACTGCGCATAGCGTACACGATAGCGCCAGAGGAACCAGGCCAGCGGCAGGGCCACCGACAGCGCCACCAACCCGGACAGGCCGGCGATCATCACGCTATTCTTGACCGCGTTCAGCCAGCCGGAATCGGAAAACAGCTCGCCATACCAGCGCAACGAAACGCCGTCCGGCGGAAAAAACAGTCGCTTCTTGGCGTTCAGCGAAACGCCGGCCAGCACCAGCAGCGGCATCGCCATGACCAGCCCGACAAGCCCCATGAAGAGCGGGCGGAACAGGCGCGCGCTCATGGCCGCCTCCCCTCGCCGCCGACCTTGTATGTCAGGCCGACCAGCGCCAGGCTGACCAGCATCAGGAACATCGCCATCGCCGCGGCGAAGGGCAGGTTGGACTGCAGGATCACCTGGTCGGTGATCATCACCGAGAGCGTCCAATGCTGGGGCCGTCCCAACAGCTGCGGCAGCAGATAGGCGCCGAGCGTGAAGACAAACACCATGATCAGGGTGGCGACAATGGCGCCGCGCTGGGCCGGCACGATTACCGTAAAGAAGGTGCGCAGCGGCGAAGCCCCCAGCGTCCGAGCAGCCTCCGGCAATTGCGGATCAAGCCGCGACAGCGGCGGATAGAGCATCAGCACGGTATAGGGAAAGGCAAGGTAGCACAGCCCCATCATCAGTGCCGGGAACCCGGGCGTCCAGCTTGCTGGCTTGTCCATCAGGCCGAGCGCCACGAACAGGTTTGAAATGCCCGCAGTGCGCGACAGCAGCATCGACCAGGAAAAACCGATGATGACCTCCGACAGCGATAGCACCGACAACAGGAAGACAAGCCAGACCACCTGGCGCCGACGCCTCAGCCGCGTCAACATGTAGGTGAAGGGAAAGGCCAGGGCGACGCAGACAACCGCTGCCAGTGCCGACAGCGACAGCGAAAAGACCAGGATCCGGCTGAAAAAGAGGGTGAAGAAACGGGCGTAATTGGCAAATTCGAAACCCGGTTCGTAGAAGCCGCCCTCGATGCGGTGAAAGAAACTGATCGCCGCCATGATCGAAAAGGGGATAACGAAAAAGACGCAGAGCATCAGGGCCGGCCAGATCGCGGAAAGCCAGCCAGCGTAATTTTCCGGCCGACCCCGCCTCATTGCGGCAGCACCACGCAAGCCGCGGCCGGCAGTTCGACCATCACCTCGTCGCCGACGGCTACCGGCGGCCGGTCCTTGGGCGCGGCCACGGAAATCACCTCCAGCCCCCCGCAATCGCTATGGGTTTCAACGCTGGCGCCGACATCGCGGATGAAGGTCACCCTGCCGGGGATTCGGTTTGCGCCCCCCGCCCCTTGCGGCAGCACATGCACATCCTCGGGACGGATGGACAGGGTTGCCGGGTTAACGTCCGCGATGACCGGGCCGATCGCCGGTGTCGCCAGCAAATGACCCGCCAGATCGACCTGCTCGCGCCCCGTGACGGTCACCGGAAGCAGGTTGCTCGACCCAATGAAGTCGGCCACAAAGGTATTCACCGGGTTGCGGTATATCTCCAGCGGCGATCCGGCCTGCTGTACCTGCGCGTCGCCCATCACGACGACCAGGTCCGACATGGTCATCGCTTCGCGCTGGTCATGCGTGACGATGATGGTAGTGATGCCCAGCCGCTGTTGCAGCAGGCGCAATTCCACCTGCATCGCCTCGCGCAGCTTGGCATCCAGCGCCGACAGCGGCTCGTCCAGCAGGAACAGCCGCGGTTCCAGCCCCAGGGCGCGGGCGATCGCCACGCGCTGCCGCTGGCCACCGGACAATTGCGCGATATGGCGGCTGCCGAGGCCGGGTAGCTGCACTAGGTCGAGCAGTTCCTCGACACGCCTGTCCTGTGCGGTCCTGTCGGCGCCGCGGATGCGCAGGCCATAGGCGATATTTTCCCCCACGCTGAGATGCGGGAACAGCGCCAGCAACTGGAACACCATGCCGAAATTCCGGCGATGCGCCGGCAGGGCGGTGATGTCCTCGCCGTCGAGCAGAAGCCGCCCGGTCGTGGGCTCCTCCAGCCCGGCGATGATCCGGATCAGCGTGGTCTTGCCGCAGCCCGACGGGCCCAGCAGGCAGACGAGCTTGCCGTCGGGGATGGTCAGATCGACATCTTCGACCGCCGTAACGGCGTCGAATTTCTTGCCGACCCCTTGTAGCTGGAGTTCCGCCATGAAACTTGATTCTTGTCCTCGAATGAATCGGGCCGGGAGCGCGAACGCCCCCGGCCCGGAATGACAATATCAGCCGCCGACGACCATCTCGGTCCATTTCTGGTCGAGCCAGTCGCCCTTGGACTGGTAGAGGTCGTAGCGCGGAATGATCGGCGGAATATCGCTCGACACCGAATTGAACTCGCCGTCCGTCAGGTCGGTGTGCTTGCGGTCGACGGTCGGCGCGGT
>JBFFGY010000138.1:0-7085 GCA_041557215.1 Alphaproteobacteria bacterium | reverse complement strand
CGACTGGACGAGCGGAAAGGCTTGCAGAACCTGCCCTTCGCCCAACGGTTTAACCACATATCGTTTCGACATCTCAGTCACTCTGTCACGCCATTGCCAACTTGCGAGTTTACCGCCTCTCGGCGGTCTGGCGGGCATGCCAAGATATTTTGCATAGGCCCGGCCACTGGAGCATGATGCCGACGACTGGGGGATCGGTCTTTGACCTACATCAATGTGTGTCTCCGAGATAAAATGTTGATATCCGCGCGGGCGGCGCCTGCTGCGACGCGATGCCGCTGCGACGCAATAACCCATGGCGGAATCTGTAAAAATTTGGTTTCAAATGAAACGGTATTGTGAATCACGCTAGGACGTGGGCACGTGGTTGGGAGATTATGAAATGACAGCAATGGCAGTCGACGACGACATCGGCGCGATGGCCGGATACAACGAGAAGGTCATCCGGCAATTCACCGTCGCAACCGTATTCTGGGGGGTCGTGGGGTTCGCGGCGGGCGTGTTCATCGCTCTTCAGCTAGCCTTTCCCGTCCTCAATCTGGGACTTGAATGGTTCAGTTTCGGCCGCCTGCGGCCGGTGCACACATCCGCGGTAATTTTTGCCTTCGGCGGCAACGTGCTGTTTGCCACATCGCTTTATGTGGTCCAGCGAACCTGCAGGGCCCCGCTCTTTGGCGGGCCCGCCGCCGCGGCTTTCCTGTTCTGGGGCTATCAGCTTTTCATTGTCATGGCGGCGCTCGGCTATGTTCTGGGCATCACGCAGGGCAAGGAATATGCAGAGCCCGAATGGCATGTCGACCTCTGGATCACGATCGTGTGGGTGGTCTATCTGCTGGTATTCCTTGGCACCCTGATGAGGCGTCGCGAGCCCCATATCTATGTCGCCAACTGGTTCTACCTGGCCTTTATCGTCACCGTGGCGGTGCTGCACCTGGTTAACAATGCGACGATCCCGGTCTCCTTCACGGGGGCCAAGAGCTACATACTGTGGTCCGGCGTTCAGGATGCGCTGACCCAGTGGTGGTATGGCCATAATGCCGTCGGCTTTTTCCTGACCGCCGGCTTCCTGGGCATCATGTATTACTTCGTCCCCAAACAGGCGAACCGGCCGGTCTATTCCTACCGGCTGTCGATCGTGCATTTCTGGTCGCTGATCTTCCTGTATATCTGGGCCGGACCGCATCATCTGCATTACACCGCGCTGCCCGACTGGGCGCAGACGCTGGGCATGACCTTCTCTATCATGCTGTGGATGCCGTCCTGGGGGGGCATGATCAACGGCCTGATGACGCTTTCCGGCGCCTGGCACAAGCTGCGCACAGACCCGGTGTTGAAACTGATGGTGACATCCATCGCTTTCTATGGAATGAGCACTTTCGAGGGCCCGGTCATGTCGATCAAGGCGGTCAACGGCCTGTCGCATTATACCGACTGGACGATTGGCCATGTGCATTCCGGCGCCCTGGGTTGGGTCGCCTTCGTCAGCTTCGGGGCCGTATACTATCTCGTCCCCAAACTCTGGAAGCGCGAACGGCTTTACAGCCTCCGGCTGGTCAATACCCATTTCTGGATCGCCACCCTCGGCATCGTCTTCTACATCACCTCAATGTGGGTTTCGGGCATCATGCAGGGCCTGATGTGGCGCACCTACGATGCGCTCGGCTTCCTGGAATATTCCTTCGTCGAGACGGTGGAGGCGATGCATCCCTACTACCTGATCCGTTCGCTGGGCGGGGTTCTGTTCCTGATCGGCTCGCTGATCATGGTCTACAATGTATGGCAGACCATCAAAGGCAATGTCCGCGACGAGAAGCCCTTCGGGCTTCCGCAGGCCTGAGGAAAGGGGGACACGAAAATGTTTATCAAACATTCGACGATCGAGAAGAAGCCGCTGCTGCTGTTGGTGTTGATCATTCTCACCATTTCCGTCGGCGGTCTGGTCGAAATCGTGCCGCTCTATACGGTGGAAACCACCATCGAACGAGTGGAGGGCGTGCGCCCTTATACGCCGCTCGAGCAGATGGGGCGCAACATATACATCCGTGAAGGCTGCTATGTGTGCCATAGCCAGATGATCCGGCCTTTCCGCGACGAAGCCGAGCGCTATGGCCATTACAGCCTGGCTGCGGAAAGCATGTATGACCATCCCTTCCAGTGGGGATCGAAACGCACCGGGCCGGACCTTGCGCGCGTTGGAGGAAAATATTCCAACGACTGGCATGTGGCCCATATGCTGGATCCGCGTTCGGTCGTGCCGGAATCGATCATGCCCAGCTATCCCTTCATGATGCGCGAATTGGATGTAGACGATATCCGTGCGCATCTGGAAACTCTGCGCATGGTCGGCGTGCCCTATAGCGACGACATGGTCGCCAACGCGGCCGACGACATGATGGTCCAGGCCGACCCCGAAGGCGACCATGACGGCCTGCTGGCGCGCTATCCCAAGGCCGTTGTCGGCGACCTGGACGGCGACCCGGCGCGGTTGACCGAAATGGATGCGGTCGTGGCCTATCTTCAGATGCTGGGTACACTGGTCGATTTCGCCGATGTCGATCCGGCCAGTCTCGAGCAGTAGGAGGGAACCATGGATATCCTGATGGAACTCTCCGAAATAGCCCGTGCCTGGTGGGGCCTGTGGCTGATGACCCTGTTCGTCGGCATAATCGCGTGGGCCTTGTGGCCATCGCGGCAGCGCAGCGAGGAAATGCGCGAAGCGGCGATGATTCCGTTCCGCGAGGACGACGAACCGGCCAACCACGAGACCCGCTAAGGAGAACACAAAATGGCTACGAATGTGGAAAAGGACTCCGTCACCGGGACCGACACAACGGGTCACGAATGGGACGGCATCAAGGAACTGAATACGCCACTGCCGAGATGGTGGATCATTGTTTTTTGGCTGACCGTTATCTGGTCCGGCATCTATTATATCGTCTACCCCACCCTGCCTGGCTGGGACGGAATATGGGGCTGGACCGCCCGCAAGGATATCGGCGAAGAGCTGGCAGCCGTTCAGGCAGATCGCGCCAAATGGTTGGACAAGCTGGCCGATGCATCGCTGGAAGATATCCGCAAGGACGGTGACCTGCTGGAATTCGCCATGGCCGGCGGCCGGGCGGCTTTTGCCGACAATTGCGCGCCATGCCACGGATCGGGTGGCGCCGGCGGACCGGGCTACCCCAACCTGCTGGATGACGACTGGATCTGGGGCGGCACGCTGGAGAATATCCAGACGACGATCGCCCATGGCATCCGCTGGGCGCAGGACGACGATACGCGGGTTTCTGAAATGCCGAGATTCGGCGTCGACGAAATGCTGGATCAGGCCCAGATCGGCGAAGTGGCGGATCATGTTCTGTCGCTTTCCGGCGGTGGCTCGGGTTCCGGTGCGGGCGCGGAAATATTTGCCGAAAACTGTGCGTCCTGCCATGGCGCTTCCGGTGAAGGAAACGCCGAGTTCGGGGCGCCGCGTCTCAGCGACGCGATCTGGCTCTATGGCGGAGACAAGGCGACTGTCGTGGAGACGATCGCCAAAGCCCGGCGCGGCGTGATGCCGGCCTGGGGTGGACGCCTCGACGAGGTAACCGTCAAACAGCTCGCCGTTTACGTCCATTCGCTGGGCGGCGGTCAGTAGGGAATGTCCGAGGAATCGATGAACGCCCTTCCCCCTTCGCTCGGCGGCAAGGCCGGAAAAACGGCCGGCGCGGAACAGCAGTCGCTGTACGCCGACCGGGTCCGTGTCTACCCGCAGAAGGTGGAAGGGCCGTTCCGGCGCTTCAAGACGTCAGCGCTCATCGTGCTCCTCGGCATTTATTACCTGGCGCCCTGGTTGCGCTGGGATCGCGGCCCGGGGGCACCGGATCAGGCGTTTCTGATCGACATGCCCGCGCGCCGCGCCTATTTCCTTTTCATCGAGATCTGGCCCCAGGAAGTCTATTACCTGACCGGGCTTCTTGTCTTCGCAGCAATCGGGCTGTTCCTGGTCACATCCCTGTTCGGGCGTGTCTGGTGTGCCTATAGCTGTCCGCAGACCGTCTGGACGGATTTGTTCATGTGGGTGGAAAGGCTGATCGAGGGGGACCGGAATACCCGCATGAGGCTCGACAAGGGCCCTTGGACGGCCGAGCGGATTGTCAAGAAGGTGGCCAAACATGCCACATGGCTTGCAATATCGGTCCTGACCGGCGGTGCCTGGGTAATGTATTTTATCGATGCGCCGACCTTCATCCTGAATCTTTTCAGCCTCCAGGTAAGCGTCGCCGTATTGTTCTTCATCGCCCTGTTCACGGCGACGACTTATCTGCTGGGTGGCATAGCGCGCGAGCAGGTTTGTACCTACATGTGCCCCTGGCCGCGATTTCAGGCGGCGATGTTCGACGAGGACACGCTGACCGTCACCTACGAGGGCTGGCGCGGCGACCCCCGCGGCAAACACAAGGCTGGTGAAAGCTGGGACGGCCGGGGCCATTGCGTCGACTGCCGCCAGTGCGTGAATGTCTGCCCTACCGGCATCGACATCCGCGACGGCAGCCAGCTTGAATGTATCGGCTGCGGCCTGTGCATCGACGCATGCAACCGGATCATGGGGCGCCTTGATCTTCCCAAGGGGCTGATCCGGCTGGATACCGTGAGCAACCAGGTCGCACGTGCCGAGGGCAAGTCGGCCCCATTTCGTTTGCTGCGTCCGAGAACCCTGATTTATACAGCGGTTCTGGCGCTGGTCATGGCGATCATGGCATATGGGCTTACGACCCGATCGACGCTTGAGATCAACCTGCTGCGCGACCGAAACCCGCTGTTCGTATCCCTTTCGGACGGAGCAATCCGCAATGGCTATACCTTCAAGATCATAAATCGTGCTCGCGCCAACCGGGACTTCATCCTAACCATTAGCGGCATCGAAGGCGCGACCCTTGGAATCCTCGGCGGGTCTGCCGGTTCACAGGCAGCGGTTCTTTCCACCGAACCCGACAAGGTCGAAACGTTCCGCGTTTTTGTCACCGCCCCGCGTCAATCGCTGGCCGGCGAGTCGACGGATGTCCAGTTCATCCTGGAAGAGGATGCAGTCGAAAATGGCGAGGACGTAACGCAAAACTCCGTCTTCCTTGGGCCCAAGCGATGAAGCGGGAAAACGGAACCGTTCCGGCGCCACCCCGCGACCTGTGGGTTCCCTGGCTGTTTGTCGCCGGCTTCGCCTTGGTCATCCTGGTCAACGGCATCATGATCTATTTTGCGGTGACCAGCTTCACAGGCCTTCAGACGGAAGGGCACTATCAGCGGGGCCTGGACTACAACGATGTCCTTGCCGCCGAGGCCGCCGAGGAAAGACTGGGCTGGTCGGTCGAAGTCGATTTAATTGAAACCGGCAGGAGTTTCGTGCGGGTTTCGGTCACGGCGGCCGATCGGGCAGGCAATCCACTGAACGATGCCGGAGTCAGGGTACGGCTGGTAAGGCCCGTGCAGGCCGGCCATGATATGGACGTGACATTGGCGGCGGCCGGTAACGGGCGCTATTCTGCCGATGTCGAATTACCCTTGCGGGGACAATGGGACATACTGGCACAGATCAGCCATCCATCAGGCAATTTCAGCACCGCGAAGCGAATCGTGACGCAGTAGCCGTCTGCCGGCATTGTGGCGGACCATTGGCGATGGGCGCGGCGGACGGTTTTTGCTGTCCGGGATGTGCAGCGGCCTTCGATACGGTGCGCGGCCTGGGACTTGAATCCTATTACCGGCGGCGCGTGCTGGATCCCGATACGAGGCCGACCCGTCCCGACGCGCAACCGTCCAAATTCGACTTTACGCCATATGTTACATCGCAGCCCGATGGAACCCGGGCGCTGACCCTTGCGGTCGACGGGCTGCATTGCGCGGCTTGTGTCTGGCTCATTGAATCGATCCTGTCGCGCATGCCCGGCGTGGTAACGGCTCGCGTCAATATGACGACGCGTCGGCTGCGGCTGGCATGGCGTCCGGACGAGGCGGACCCGCAGGAACTTGTGGAGCGCATTGTCGCACTGGGTTACCGGCTGACCCCCTTCGACGAGGCGGCGGCAGACGATGCAGGCGAAGCAAAGAGGCGCGAATTGTTGCAGGCAATGGCCGTCGCCGGTTTCGCCGCCGGAAACATCATGCTGCTGTCTGTATCGGTCTGGGCAGGTAACGCCCAGGACATGGGTGTCGCCACAAGGGACCTGATGCACTGGATCTCGGCGCTGATCGCCGTTCCCGCGATAGCCTGGGCTGGTCAACCATTCTTCCGTCCCGCGCTCGCCGCGCTGACCGCAGGCCGGGTGAATATGGACGTACCGATATCGCTGGCGGTGATCCTGGCGGTTGGCATGAGCCTGATCCAGACCGCCACCAGCCAGCCTCACGCCTGGTTCGACTCAGCTGTCACCCTGCTGTTCTTCCTTCTTGTCGGCCGCTATCTGGATGCGCGATCGCGCGGCAGGGCACGCGGCGTGGCTGCCAATCTTCTGGCCCTGAGGGTGCGGGCAGTAACGGTACTGGATGAGGATGGCGGCACCCGTGTTATTGCGCCCAGTGGAGTCAGGGCCGGCATGATTGTGCTGGTCGCCGCCGGCGAACGCGTGCCGGTTGATGGAAAAATCGTCCTCGGCGCTTCCGATCTGGACACGGCCGCGATCACCGGCGAATCGGTTCCGAAGCCCGCCCGGGCCGGCGACCGGGTCATGGCGGGAACCGTCAACCTGACCGGCCCGCTACGCGTCGAGGTCGAATCGGCTGGCGACGATACGATTCTGGCTGAAATTCTGCGGCTAATCGAAACTGCCGAACAGGGCCGCGCCCGCTATGTAGCCCTCGCGGACCGGGTAGCACGGTTATATGCCCCCGCGGTGCACAGCCTGGCACTGGCATCCTTCATAGGTTGGCTGATCCTTGGCGCCGGTTGGCAGGAATCCTTGCTCGTCGCGATTGCCGTGCTGATCATTACCTGCCCTTGTGCGCTGGGGCTCGCGGTGCCCGCAGCCCAGGTCGTCGCCTCGGGAGCCCTTGCGAAGCACGGCCTGCTGGTGAAGGATGGCAGCGCGCTGGAACGGCTGGCCGAAGTCGAT
>JBFFGY010000137.1:0-7091 GCA_041557215.1 Alphaproteobacteria bacterium | reverse complement strand
GTAAATTCAGACCGTGGGAAAGGGCGGCTATTGAGGCATGGCTAAACGAAGCGGAGGTAGACGTCCACGAGATTGCCTGTCGACAACTCGGGCTTGTCATTGGTTTCATTCGGCATCTGCGGGGCGCTTCCGTATATATCAACTATGCGCCGTCGTTCCTTTATGACGGAGACTTCCCCGAATTTTCCAGCTTCCCCTTGGAAAAGCAGGTGGCGGAAGTGCGTCTGGCGATAAACGGGCAGAAGGTGAAATGCCAGATCTGGGCCGTCCGGGGGCATGTCGCCATCCTGGAATTTTCCAAATTGCCGCGCCGGATTCCGCGCAAGGCGGAGGTTGATGTCCTGGGCGTGAAGACCGGCCCCTTCAAGTCCGATCTGAAACGCGACGAACTGGCGGCGTCGCTGCCGGCGGATTATGTGGAGATCGCCGGCGGCCCGTCGGACAAGCTGGAACAGGACGGCATCGGGATCATGAACCTCGACATGGTCTACACGGTCAATCTGGACAGCGGAGAATACTGGCTGCTGGCGGAAAAGCCGGATATCGGCATGCTCGGCGTGCCGACCGAGGGCGACGGCCGGGATGTCTGGTTCCTCTATTACGGCGGCCGCGAACCGCATCGCCTGTCGCCGTCCTTCCGCGTGTCGCTGGAAAAGGCGCGCGATATCGAGTGAGTACCCTGTAGCCAATCCGCAAAGTTCAATAATGCTTTCGGTGGATTGCATTGTTGCTCTCCGACATTCTAGCCTGCGCATTTCGCCGCTCCCCCGTCCTGTTTCCTTGATCCCGGCGCGCCCCTGCGCTAGTCAGGATGCCAACGGACAAAGGGGGCATCATGGCGACTGCGGATCGGGCTTTTCTTGAGGCGCTGTTCGGGCTGGACGGCAAGGTGGCGCTGGTAACCGGCGCATCAAGCGGGCTGGGCGACCGGTTTGCGCGGACACTGGCGATGGCCGGGGCGCGGGTGCTGGTCTGCGCCCGGCGCGAGGACCGGCTGCGCAATCTGGTCGAGGAGATCGCGACGGAGGGCGGCAAGGCGGCGGCGGTCCAACTGGATGTCACCGACGAAGAGGCTGTGAGCGAAGCCTTCGACGCGGCAGAGGCCGCCTTCGGGCCGGTTGATATCCTGGTAAACAATGCCGGCGTGGCCAAGATGGGTTTCGTCACCGAGATGCCGGTCGACGAGTGGGACGAGGTGATCAATGTCAATCTGCGCGCCACCTTCCTGGTCGCGCGTGAGGGCGCCCGGCGCATGATCGACCAGGGCGCCGGCGGCTCGATCATCAATATCGCCTCTATCCTCAGCGACTTCGGCACCAAGGGGGGCGCGGCCTACTGCGCGTCGAAGGGAGGCGTGGTCCAGTTGACCCGCACCATGGCGCTGGAGCTGGCGCGCCACGACATCCGCGTCAACGCCATCGCGCCCGGCTATTTCGTCAGCGAAATGAACGACGAATATTTCGCGACCGAGTCCGCGCAACGCATGATCAAGGGCATTCCGATGCGCCGCGTCGGCGACCCCAGCGAGCTGGACGCGGCGCTGCTGACCCTGGCGGGGCCCGGCGGCTCCTACATGACCGGCACTATCATCACCGTCGATGGCGGCCATACCCAGTCCATTCCCTGAAGGACATAAAGAAATGGATTTCAATCTCAGCCCGGAAGTCGACTCCTACCGCAAACAGGTCCGCGCCTTCGTCGATGCGGAGATCATCCCGCTAGAGGCCGACCGCGCCAATTACGACGAGCATGGCAATATCGCCGTGCCGGTGCTGGAGACGGTGCGGGCCAAGGCGAAGGCGGCCGGGTTGTGGGCGCCGCAGATGCCGCCGTCCCGCGGCGGACTGGGTCTGGACGTGGCGGGCCGCGCCGTCTTCTACGAGGAGGCCAATCGCTCGATCTTCGGGCCGGTCTGCCTGCATTGCGCCGCGCCCGACGACGGCAATATGACGGTGCTGGAGAAGATCGGCACCGACCGGCAGAAGGAAGAGTTCCTGCAGCCGATCG
This sequence comes from Alphaproteobacteria bacterium, assembly GCA_041557215.1. Classification (GTDB taxonomy): domain Bacteria; phylum Pseudomonadota; class Alphaproteobacteria; order UBA8366; family JADFVY01; genus JADFVY01. The sequence continues at coordinate 5,084 of JBFFGY010000137.1, read as the reverse complement.
TGGACGGCAAGGTGCGTTCCGCCTTCGTGATGACGGAGCCGCATCCCGGCGCCGGCTCCGACCCCACGATGATGCTGACGAAAGCCGAACGCAAGGGCGACAAATGGGTGGTGCATGGCCGCAAATGGTTCAGCACCGGCGCCGACGGCGCGGCCCATTACATCCTTGTCGCCAAGACCTCCGACGATCCGCGCAAGGGCCTGACCGCCTTCCTGTTCCACCAGAACCAGCCGGGCTGGCGCGTCACCCGCCGCATCCCGATCATGGGGCCGGAGGAACATGGCGGCCACTGCGAGCTTGAATTCGACGGGCTGGAAATCCCCGACGAGAACCGCCTGCTGGAGGTCGGCGACGGATTGAAGGTAACGCAGATCCGCCTCGGCACGGCGCGGCTGACCCATTGTATGCGCTGGCTGGGGCTGGCCAAGCGTTCGATGGAGATCGCCAGCGCCTATATCGCCGAGCGCGAGAATTTCGGTTTGAAGCTGGCCGAGCGCGAGAGCGTGCAGCTTCTGCTGGGCGAGGTCGCCAAGGAAATCCATATCGGCCGGCTGCTGGTGATGAATGCGGCCTGGAAGCTGGACCAGGGCGATTTTGCCCGAAAGGAAGTTTCGATCGCCAAGGTCCATGTCGCCGATACGCTGCACAAGGCGGTCGACACCGCGATCCAGCTTTGCGGGGCGCGCGGCTATTCGCAGGACACGGTGCTGGAATGGATGTACCGCTATGCCCGCCAGGCGCGCCTGGTGGACGGCGCGTCGGAAGTCCACAAGATGGTGCTGGCCCGCTTCTACCTGAAGGAGGGCACCGACTTCTGGTCCTGGGGCGTGTGATGGAGGACAGGCGCGAAGCGCTGGCCGGATGGCTGAAAGAGGCGGCCGGGGCGGACGCTCTCGAAATCCTTGCCATGGAGAAGCTGTCGGGCGGGGCGATCCAGGAGAACTGGGGACTCAAGGTCCTGGTCGATGGCGTTGCACGGGACTGGCTGTTGCGTACCGATGCGCCTTCCGGCGTCGCCGCCAGCCACGGGCGGGCGCAGGAGTTCGCCCTGCTTAAGGCTGCGCACAAGGCCGGCGTGACGGTGCCCGAGCCGCTTTTCATCGAATCCGATGCGGTGCTGTTGGGCAGGCCATTTTATGTAATGACGCGAATCAAGGGCCGCGCCGAGGGCCATATCCTGACCCGCGATCCGGCGCTGCAGGGCGAAGGTGGAAACCGGCTCGCCGAGCGGCTGGGCCGGGAACTGGCGCGCATCCACACGATCCGTCCGCCGCGTCCCGATCTGGATTTCCTGCCGTTGCCGGCGGAGGCGCCTGCGCTAAACCGCATCGCAACCTATCGCGGCTATCTGGATGAGTTGCCTGACCCGAACCCGGCGCTGGAATATGCGCTGCGCTGGCTGGAATTGAATGCGCCCAAGATGCCGGAACCGGTGCTCTGTCACAGCGATTTCCGCACCGGCAACTATATGGTCGAGGACGGGGAATTGACCGGCATCCTGGACTGGGAATTCGCCGCCTGGAGCGACCCGATGGAGGATGTTGGTTGGTTCTGTTACCGCTACTGGCGTTTTGGCGCCGACGAGCGGGAAGCCGGAGGTATCGGGGACCGCGAGGCCTTCTATCGGGGCTACGAAGCGGAGTCCGGCCGCAAGGTGGCGCGCGAGATCATTCCCTATTGGGAGATCATGGCGGCGGCGCGCTGGGCGGTGATCGCCCTGCAGCAGGGCGAGCGGCACCTGTCGGGCGGAGAGGAGTCGCTGGAACTGGTGCTGACCGGCCTGCGTTCGCCGGAAATGGAGCTCGATGTGCTGCTGGCGATCGCGCATGTCGAGGGGGAGGATGAGGCATGAGGCAACGGCCCGACGCGGCGGAATTCGACCGCCTTGCCGATAAGATCCTGGGTGAGGCGCCGTTGCCGGAAGACCGCCATGCGCTGAGCTACGATCAGCGTATGGCCTTGAAGGCACGATCTATCGCCGATTTCGACCGGGCGCGAGGCAACACGGATATCGATGAGGAACTGGCCCTCTTCGCCATTCTCTATGATGGCGAGGCTGGCGCGTCGGTCGAGGAATTGAACCGCCGCCTCGCCGGCGAGATCAGGGCCGGCCAATGGGACGATGCGCCCGCCGCGCTTCAGGCCCTGCTGATACAGCAGGTGAGCGCCCGGCTGGAGCGCAGCAACCCGAAATATCTAAAGGCGATGCTCGGCGAATAACCGTCCCGGCGGACCGGGTTCCTATTTGATCAATCCGGCTTCCGTATAATAACGGTGCGCGCCCGGATGCAGCGGAATGGCGATCCCGTCGAGCGCGGTTTCCAGGGTTATTTCCCGCCCCTTGGGATGTCCATTGGCCAATAGCTGGCGGCTGGCATCGTTCCAGAGCGCCTTGGTGATGTTGTAGACGAGTTCCTCGTCCACCTCCGCGCCGACGATCCACTGGGCGCCTACATTGATCGTGTTGACCGCGCCAATATTTTCGTAAGTCCCTTCCGGGATCATGCCCTTCGTCAAAAAGCCGTACTTGGCGATCAGGGCGTCGATTTCCGGCCCCTCGATCGGAATCAGTTCGGCCATACCCGTCTTGGCCAGTTCAACCACCGCGCTGGCCGGATAACCCGTAACCATGAAAAAGGCGTCGAGTTCCCCCGCCTCCATCTTTTCGACGGCGGGTATGGCCTTGAGGTAAACCGGCTTGATCTTTTTCTCGTCGAGGCCGAAAGCAGCCAGGATCAGGCGGGCATCGACCAGGGTGCCGGATCCTTCTTCGTCCAGCGAAACCCGCTTGCCGCGGAGGTCCAGGACGGACCTAATGCCGGCCCCCTTCCTGGCGACGAGATGGATGCTTTCCGGATAGAGGCTTGCAATGGCGCGGATATTTTCGACCTTGCCGGATTTCAAGTAGATAGCGGTGCCGGTATGGGCCCAGTAGGCGACATCTGATTGCGCAAAGGCCGAATCCACATAGCCTCCGGCGATCGCCTCGATATTGGATACCGAACCATGCGCCGACTGCGCGACGGCGACCAGCCCAGGTACGCCGCAGCTGCCGCCCTTGTCGCAGGGACGTGAACCCGGCGGGTTGCTGATGGCTTGGGCGATCAGGCCGCCGACGGGGTAGTATGTCCCGCCCACGCCGCCGGTGGCGATCCTGAAAAAGGTGATCTGTTCCGATGCGCCAACCGCGCCGGCGCCCAGCAAAAGAATGGCTGCAAAAGAAAATGACAGAAGGCGTCCCATAACAAATCCCCGACCGATATCCCGGCAACCGAAATTCAAGAAACTGTATGACCGTAACATAGTGCACATGAACAGAAGATGTACACGCCAAGCCGGCCAATCTATCCTGCGCCGTGCCTCGGCGGGGCAACGGCAACAAGGGAGCGAAGCATGACGCTGCAGGGACTAAAGCCACCGGGGCTTATCGTCAACCATCTGAAGGGCGATTCCCACGAAGTTCGGGCGAATGGCTGGATGGAATGGGACGGGTCGCTGGAACTGGATGCCGCGTTCCTGGGTATTGCTTTCGACGGAGCATCCACGGTGCGGACCGGATCGCGGCACGGGCCCGACGCAGTACGCTCGGCCTTGGCCTGGTATACGACCTGGTCCAGCGATGCGCGTGCTGACATGCGGGATTTCAGGGTCGCCGATATCGGCGATATCGATGTGGTGGTCACCGACATGGCCGGCACGTTTGGCAGGGTACGCAGCATTGTCCGCGACCTTGTGACGCGGGGTATCGTCCCGTTGTCCATCGGGGGCGATCACTCTGTTGCCTGGCCCATATTGGAAGGCATTACTGTCGCACGGTCCGGCCGAAGGATCGGCGTCGTTCATTTCGATGCGCATCACGATCTGCGCGAGGCTCATTACGGCGCCGAGTCCAGCGGCGTTCCTTTCCGCAAGGCGCTCGAATTTCCGCAAGATGCGGTGGCGGGACGGAACCTGGTCCAGATCGGCATGGCGGATTTCTGCAACTCTCCGATCCATGCCGACTATGCGGCCGAACAGGGCGTGACGGTAATTCCCGGGCTGCAGGTGCGGCGCGAAGGCATGGACCGGGCAATCGATATCGCGCTGGAACGTGCTGGTGATGGCACCGACGGCATCTATGTGTCGGTTGATATAGACTGCATTGACCAGAGCCAGGCACCGGGCACGGCGGCGCCAAACCCCTGCGGGCTGGATGGCCGCGACGTTCAGCATGCGTTGCGGCGGCTGGCGGCCGACCCGCGTATCATCGGATGCGATATCGTCGAAATATCACCGCCACTGGATGTCAACAATATGACCGGCAATCTGGGGGCGATGATGGCGCTCAATTTCCTTTTTGGGCTGGGCAGCCGGAACAGGCAGAGTGGGGCTTGACGTTACTGTAACGGGAATCTCTAGAACGCCAGCCATGAAAAAGAAAACCTTTGTTCTCATTGCTGTCGTACTCAGCGTTTCCTTTCTCGGCCTCGGGGGCTGGTTGTACCTCGATGTGTTGATGAAAGACCAGCTGGAGGCGGATGCTTCGCCTTACATCGAATGGATGTTCATCGATGCGGGCGACTTTGAACTGGTCAGAGACGGACGCAAGGTCTATGAATCCTACTGTGCGGAGTGTCACGGTTTCGGACTAGAGGGCGAGCCCAACTGGCAGCGCCGCGGTCCCGACGGGGTATTGCCGGCGCCGCCGCACGACGAGACTGGTCATACCTGGCACCATCCCGACGCGGTGTTGTTCACAACTGTCAAGCTTGGCGGCGAGGCCTTTATGCCGGCCGGGATCAAGTCCGGGATGCCGGGATACAAGGAAATCCTGACGGACCGGGAGATCGAGGCGTCGATCGCCTATATCAAGTCGCGCTGGCCCAGCGAAGTGCGCCGCAGGCAGGAAATGCGGAACATGCAGAGCAGTCCTGTCAAACACTAGCTATTCTTTACGAAATTTAAAGCTATTCCGTTGATATTCATGCTGCATGGTTGTTTGGGTGGACTGTTTATTACGCGCATGGGATCGGGAAGATAGACCCCGCCATGCGCGGTTTGGTTAAAGTGCCTTGAACCCCGGATGAGAGGTAGGCTAAAAGACT
>JBFFGY010000136.1:0-7138 GCA_041557215.1 Alphaproteobacteria bacterium | reverse complement strand
CGATGGAGCTGTAGGCCATCAGCCGCTTGATGTTGCTCTGCGCGATCGCGGCATAGGCGCCGAGCGCCATCGAGGCGATCGAGATGGCGACGATGATCTGCCGCCATTCCGCGATCAGTGGGTAGAACGGATCGAGCATGACCCGCAGGATCAGCGCGAAGGCGGCGATCTTCGGCGCCACCGAGAAGAAAGCGGTAACCGGCGTCGGCGCACCCTCGTAAACGTCCGGGGTCCACATATGGAACGGCACGGCGGACACCTTGAATGCCAGCCCGGCGATCATGAAGACCATGCCGACGACAACGCCGGCCGAGAAGCCCTGCTCGCCAAAGGCAGAGGCCAGCCCGTCGAAGCCGAGCGTGCCGGTAAAGCCGTAAATGATCGACATGCCGTAGAGCAGCATGCCCGAAGACAGCGCGCCCAGGACGAAATATTTGAGGCCCGCTTCGGAAGAACGCAGGGAATCGCGATTGAACGCCGCGATCACATAGAGGCTGAGGCTCTGCAGTTCGAGGCCTATATAAAGGGCCAGAAGGCTGTTGGCAGAGACCATCATCATCATGCCCAGGGTGGCATAGAGGATCAGGATCGGATATTCGAAGCGGGCGATCCCCGCATTCTGCATATATTCCGTGCTCATGATGATGGCCAGGAAGGATCCGGCCAGGATCATGGCCTTCATGAACAATGCATACCGGTCGGAGACGAACATTCCCTGGAAGGCCGTGGCAGTGCTGTTACCGACCACCATGAACAGAACCAGGAACGCGACGACGAAGGCCGCCAGGGCCAGCTTGCCAACCAGGGGGGCTGCGTTCTGTCGGGGCCCGAAGACACCCGCCATCAGCATCACCATGCCGGAAAGGGCCAGGATAATCTCCGGCAGGGCCAGAATCATATCGCGAAAGTCTTGCATCTTCTTGCCCGTCCCCTAGCGTGCCGCCAGCATCGGCGTTTCGGCCGCGGCCAGCGCCGTCTGGTACTGTTCGATCAAATTATTCACGGAGGCCTCGATCGGGCCGAGGAAATCCATCGGCCAGATACCCATCCACAACACCACCAGAACCAGCGGCGTGAAGACCATGACCTCGTTCCGGTTCAGGTCCAGAATGCTCTTGAGCTCTTCCTTGACCAGTTCGCCGAAGATCACCCGGCGATAGAGATAAAGCATGTAGGCGGCGCCCAGGATCACGCCCAGCGCAATCAGGGCCGCGACCCAGGTATTGGCGCGGAAGGCGCCGACCATCACCAGGATTTCGCCGACGAAGCCGCTGGTCCCCGGCAGGCCGATGGACGCCAGCGTGAACAGCATGAACACGGCGGCGTATTTCGGCATCCGGTGCACCAGCCCGCCATATGTGGCGATCTCGCGGCTGTGCATCCGGTCATAGACCACGCCGACGCAAAGGAACAGCGCGCCAGAGACCACGCCGTGGCTGAGCATCTGGAAAATGGCTCCCGATACCGCCTGCTCGTTGAGCGCAAAGATGCCGACCGTCACGAAACCCATGTGGGCGACGGAGGAATAGGCGATCAGCTTCTTCATGTCGGTCTGGGCCAGCGCGACCAGCGAAGTGTAAACCACCGCGACGACGCTGAGCGCATAGACCATTGGGGTGAAGAATGCAGTGGCCTCGGGCATCATCGGGATCGAAAACCGCAGGAAGCCGTAGCCGCCCATCTTCAGCAGCACGCCGGCCAGGATCACCGAGCCCGCCGTCGGCGCCTCGACATGGGCGTCCGGCAGCCAGGTATGTACCGGCCACATCGGCACCTTCACCGCGAAGGAGGCGAAGAAGGCAAGCCATAGCCAAATCTGCAGGTCGGCGGCAAAACCGAACGACATCAATGCGGGAATGTCGGTTGTGCCGGCCTGCCAGTACATGGCGATGATCGCCAACAGCATCAGCACGGAACCCAACAGGGTATAGAGGAAGAACTTGAAGGCCGCATAGACGCGCCTCGGCCCGCCCCAGACACCGATGATCAGGAACATCGGGATCAGCACGCCTTCGAAGAAGACATAGAACAGCACGATATCCAGCGCCGCGAACATCCCCACCATCAGGGTTTCCAGCAGCAGGAACGCGATCATGTATTCCTTGACGCGGGTCTTGATGGCCCCGCTGGCCAGGATGCAAAGCGGCGTCAGAAAGGTCGACAGCAGCACAAAGAACAGCGAAATGCCATCGATGCCGACATGATAGGTAAAGCCCCCCTCGCCGAACCACTGGCGCGTCTCGACGAACTGGAACTCGGCCGAAGCCGGGTCGAAATACCACCAGAGGCTCAAGGAGACCAGGAAGGTAATACCGGACGTCCAGATCGCCACCCAGCGTGCGCTATTTGCCAGCGCAGCGGGGTCGTCATGGCGCATTGGCAGGATGAACAACACCCCGACAAGCGGCAGGAAGATCGTTATGGTCAGCAGCAAATCGCCCATCGTCCCTTACCCCGCCTGCACGAAAAGATAACCGGTGACGAACACGACCACGCCGATCAGCATCGCAAAGGCGTAATGATAGACATAGCCGCTCTGCAATGCGCTGACCGCCCTGGAGAAACGCTGCGTCAGGGCGGCGATGCCGTCCGGGCCGACGCCGTCGATAATGGCGCCGTCGCCGTTCTTCCATAGATTCCGACCCAGATAGAAGGCGGGACGGATGAATATCCGGTCGTAAAGTTCGTCGAAATACCACTTGTTGTAGGACAGCAGGTAGAGCGGCCGAAGCGCCCTCGCCCAGCTGTCCGCCATGCCGGGCCGCGCGATATACATCACCCAGGCCAGGGCGATTCCGCCCACGCCCATGATCAGCGGCAGCCACTTCACCCAGGCCGGCACGTGATGCGCGGCTTCGATGGAGTTATGGCCTTCCAGCACCAGGATGGAATCGCCCCAGAAGGCCTCCATGCCCTCGCCGACAAAAGCGTTGTAACCGATCGCACCGGCAACCAGGGAACCGGCCACCAGCACCAGCAGCGGCACCAGCATCACCTTAGGCGATTCATGCACATGGGCCAAGGTATGTTCGTCGCAGCGCGGCTTGCCGTAGAAGGTCATGAAGATCAGGCGCCAGGAATAGAAGGCGGTCATGAAGGCGGCGGCGATGCCCATCACGAAGGCGAACATGCCGACATAGCTGTGCGCACCATAGGACGCCTCGAGAATGATGTCCTTGGAATAGAAACCGGCGAAGCCGATACCATGTCCGAAGATCTGCGGTATGCCGATACCCGCCAGCGCCAGGCTGCCGACCCACATATAGGCATGGGTGACCGGGATCAGCTTGCCGATGCCGCCCATCTTGCGCATATCCTGTTCATCGGACATGGCGTGGATCACCGAACCGGCGCCAAGGAACAGCAGCGCCTTGAAGAAGGCATGGGTGGTCAGATGGAACATCGCCGCCGAATAGGCCGAAACGCCGGCCGCGAAGAACATGTACCCAAGCTGCGAACAGGTCGAATAGGCGATGACGCGCTTGATGTCGGTCTGGGTCAGGCCCACGGTCGCCGCGAAGAACGCGGTCGAGGCGCCGACGATCGTCACCACGGCCAGCGCGGTCTCGGAATATTCGAAGATCGGCGACAGGCGGACGACCATGAAGACGCCGGCCGTGACCATCGTCGCCGCATGGATCAGGGCCGAGACCGGCGTCGGGCCCTCCATCGCGTCAGGCAGCCAGGTATGCAGGAACAGCTGCGCCGACTTGCCCATGGCGCCGACGAACAGCAGCAGGCAGACCGTGGTGATCGCCGGCAGTTCCCAACTCAGGAAATTGATGGTGGCGTCTGCCTGGTCCGGCACCGCGGCGAAGATTTCATCGAACCGTACCGTATCGAACAGTACGAAGACGCCGAAGATGCCCAGCGCGAACCCGAAGTCGCCCACCCGGTTGACCACGAAGGCCTTGATCGCCGCGGCATTGGCCGACGGACGATTGTACCAGAAGCCGATCAGCAGGTAGGAGGCAAGACCGACACCTTCCCAGCCCAGGAACATCTGGATCAAATTGTCCGCCGTCACCAGCATCAGCATGAAGAAGGTGAACAGGCTGAGATAGGCGAAGAAACGCGGCGTATGCGGGTCGTGATGCATGTAGCCGATCGAATAGACATGCACCACGGCCGACACGGTGGTGACGACCATCAGCATGACCGCCGTCAACTGGTCGACGCGCAGCATCCATTCGAAGTCGAACCCGCCGACGCGGATCCAGGTGCCCAGATCGACCTTGCCGGCGACATTGCCCATGACGGCAACTTCGATGAAGACGACCCAGCTCAGCACCGCGGACAGCACCAGCAGACCGGAAGTCAGGTACTGCGACCCCCGGTCGCCGATATAGCGGCCGAACAACCCTGCGAGAAAGGCGCCCAGCAGCGGCAGGAATACAATTGCGGCTTCCATCTCTGCTTCAACCCTTCATCATGTTGATATCTTCGACCTCGATCGAGCCGCGATTGCGGTTGTAGACGACCAGGATCGCAAGACCGATGGCGGCCTCGGCCGCGGCGACCGTCAGCACGAACATGGCGAAAACCTGCCCGGCGAGGTCCTGCAGATGCGTCGAAAATGCCACCAGGTTGATATTCACCGCGAGAAGCATCAGTTCGATCGACATCAGAATGATGATGACGTTCTTGCGGTTCAGGAAAATGCCGAACAGTCCAAGCGTGAACAGGACGGCGGCGACGGTGAGGTAGTGTCCTAATCCGATCGTCATCGTCACACTCCACTTCCCGTCGGCACTTTGACCATTTCGACCGATTCCTCCGGACGGCGCGCCACCTGGTCGGCAACACGCTGGCGCCGCACATCGCGATGGCGCAGCGTCAGCACGATGGCGCCGATCATGGCCACCAGCAGCACCAGCCCGGCGGCCTGAAAGATATAGACATAGTCGGTGTAAAGGATGCGCCCCAACGCCTCGGTGTTGGTAATGCCTCCGATTGCCGGACCGGGGACCGCGGCCCCCGCGCCATGGCTGTCCTCAATGGCCGGCGCCATGAAATGGCCACCGACGAGAACCGCCAGTTCGGCCAGAAGCACCAGTCCCATCAGACCGCCGATCGGCAGGTATTGCAGGAAACCCTCGCGCAGGCGGATGAAGTCGATATCCAGCATCATCACCACGAAAAGGAACAGCACCGCCACCGCGCCGACATAGACGACGACCAGCAGTGTCGCCAGGAATTCGGCGCCCATCAGCACGAACAGGCCTGCCGAATTGAAGAAGGCGAGGATCAGGAACAGCACCGAATGCACCGGGTTGCGCGCGGATATCACCATCACGCCCGCGCCGATGGCAACGAATGCAAAAAGATAGAAGATCAGTGCCTGTAGTATCATAAGGCCCCCTTCCCCGGGGTTTTCCTGTCAGCTGTCATCGGTATGGCGCATCCAGCGCGATGTTGGTGGCAATCTCGGCTTCCCAGCGCTCGCCGTTCTCCAGAAGCTTCTGCTTGTTGTAGAACAGCTCTTCGCGGGTTTCCGTGGCGTATTCGTAATTCGGCCCCTCGACGATCGCATCCACAGGGCAGGCCTCCTGGCAATAGCCGCAATAGATGCATTTGGTCATGTCGATGTCGTAGCGCGTCGTGCGGCGGCTGCCGTCCGCGCGCTCCTCGGCCTCGATGGTGATGGCCTGGGCCGGGCAAACCGCCTCGCATAGCTTGCAGGCGATGCAGCGTTCTTCACCGTTGGGATAACGGCGCAAAGCGTGCTCACCGCGGAAGCGCGGGCTAAGCGGCCCTTTTTCATAGGGGTAATTGATCGTGTATTTCGGCTTGAAAAGCTTCCGGAAAGTCATGATATGCCCAATCAGGATCTCCTTGAGGGCAAATGCCATGACTGCGCGGGTTATGCTCATAGTCTCTTTCCCTTATCCCTGTCCGCCGACGCCCAAGAATTCGACAACTCCGGCCACCAGTACGACCCAGCCCAGCGACAGCGGCAGGAACACCTTCCAGCCAAGCCGCATCAACTGGTCGTAGCGATAACGCGGCAGCGTGGCCCGAACCCAGAAGAACACGAACATGAAGAAGAAGATCTTGATGAAAAACCAGAATATGCCGGGGATGAAATCCAGGGCCGGGATCGGGGCGTACCAGCCGCCGAAGAACAGGATGGAAATCATGCCGCACATCAGCATCATGTTCAGATATTCGCCCAGGAAGAACATCGCGAACGGGAAGGACGAATATTCGACGAAATAGCCGGCAACCAGCTCCGCTTCCGCTTCCGGCAGGTCAAACGGCGTACGGTTGGTCTCGGCCAGCGCCGACACCAGCAGCACCACCGCCATGGGCAGCAGCAGCAGATAATTATCGATTATGTGCCAATGCAGGATACCGCCGGATTGCGCGCGCACGATGTCGGACAGGTTGAGCGAGCCGACGACCAGTAGCACTGACACGATCACGAAGCCCATCGAGACTTCGTAGGAGACCATCTGGGCGGCGGACCGCAATCCGCCGAGGAAGGCATATCGAGAGTTGGACGACCAACCCGACATGATGATGCCGTATACGCCCAGCGAGGAGACCGCAAACAGGTAGAGCACGCCGACATTGATATCGGCCATTACCCAGCCATCGTCGAAGGGGATCACGACCCAGGCCACCATCGCCAGAACGAAGGTGATGATTGGCGAAAGCAGGAAGACGACCGTATTCGCCCCGGACGGAATCACGATTTCCTTAAGGAACAGCTTCAGCCCGTCCGCGAAAGGCTGCAGAAGGCCCAGCGGTCCTACGACGTTCGGCCCGCGGCGCAGCTGCATCCAGCCGATGAACTTGCGTTCCCAGTAGGTGAAGTACGCCATCACGATCAGCAATGGCACAATAATTACAAAGAAGAAGACCGGAATTTTAACGTACGGCCACAGGAATAGGACCAGCGGCCAGATCTCGGTCTGGAACAACTCAACCATCGGTGCCAGTCGCCTCCTTGCCGCCATTTATGAAGACCGAAGTGCAATCCGCCATGGTCTTCGACGCCCGGCTGATCGGGCAGGTCATGTAGAAATTCGTCATTACCGGCGCGAAACCACCATCGCCCAGCGAACCCTCGCCGGAACCGAACGATCCCCATTCCGCCGATGCGCGATCGTCCAACGTCGCGAGCACCGGATGG
>JBFFGY010000135.1:0-7156 GCA_041557215.1 Alphaproteobacteria bacterium | reverse complement strand
CGGGCCAGGATCATCGCCGCCACACCGGCCACCCCCGCCAGCAGGATTGCCGCGAAAACGAGGCGAGTCGCCGTGTCCTCAATCCGTGCATAGAGCAGTGGTTGACCTGCCGCCACCAGAATGAACAGGCCAGTCAGGCCGGTTACGCGGTCAAGCAAAACTCCATTTACGCTGGCCGCCAGCGGCAGCCCCAGGCGGTTCGCCCGATAGATCCGCACACCGTCGCCGCCTATGGTGGACGGAAGCGCGTTGTTGAAGAAGTAACCCTCGAAAAACAGACGGATCGAGGCAGGTAGAGGCAGGGCGGGGCCAAACAGCCGCATGATCATTCGCCAGCGCCAGCCCGCCACGAAACAATGCAGCATCAGTAGGCCGACAGCCGCAATCGCGGCAGGTACCGCGAGCGCCGCCATGCGCTCCAGCGCAGCGCCGAAATCGACCCCCCGCAGCACCAGCCAAATCAAGCCGGCCGTGACGGCGGCCTTGACCGCGAATGCAATCCATTTTATGACGTTGTCGGTCAAATTCCTTGCCCCCTTGGCCCTCTGACCACATTGCCCGCCGGAACCCTCCGGCGCAACCGCTTACAGTTTCCCGGCAGATTGACAATGGCAGCTAGAGGATTATTGTGCGCCGGTGACAGGACCGGGGTGCCCCTGTATCGGGGCTGAGATCAAACCCGTAGAACCTGATCTGGATCATACCAGCGAAGGGAGTTTTACCATGCTGAAAACCGTCACCCGGCGAGTCTTCGCCGTTCTCGCCATTTCTGCACTTCCCGCAACGGCCTTGGCCGAAGTGGCGCGCATTCCCGTGCTGGTACCGGTTACCGGATTCCTCTCACTCGAAGGCACGGCCCAGCGCAACGGCGCGGTAATGGCCCTGGAAGAGGCGATTGCCGCCAAGGTCTCCGTGGCCTACGAGTTTTCGGATACCAGCACCTCGCCGGAGGTCGCGGTGACCGCCATGGAGCGGGCCATGCGCGAGGAACACACGCTTGCCGTCGTTGGCCCCATCCTGGGCACGCAAATGCTGGCGATGCTGCCGCTGGCCGAGGAATACCAGGTGCCGCTGGTCACCATTTCCGGCACCGCGAAGCTGACCGAGATGGGCAATCCCTGGATATTCCGCTTTTTCCCCGGCGACGCGGTTACCAAGGTGGCCCATGCGCGTTACGTGGTGGAGGAACTCGGCGCGAAACGGCCGGCGATCCTTTACCAGACCACCGCCTACGGGCAAAGCGGCCGCGCTAATCTGGTGGAAACCTTCGCCTCGCTTGGCACCACACCGGTCTACGAGGAAGGGCTGGAGGTCTCGGTCAAGGACATGGCTCCGGTGCTGTCCAAGGCGATGGCCGCCAACCCGGACGCCCTGGTGCTGCATATGCATTCCGGGCCAACTGCACTGCTGGTGCGCCAGGCGCGGGCACAGGGAATCGACCTGCCGATCATCGCCGGCTCGGCCATGCACCAGCCGACCACGGCGGCGCTGCTGGAGCCCGCGGAACTGAAAGGTGTTTGCGCGGAAAGTGGTAGCTCGCCGAAATCCGGCGGTTCGTCTGCAATGGAGCATTTCGCCGCCGACTACCGCGTCAAATTCGGCAGCGAGCCGGATGCCTTTGCGCTGGCCCAGTACGATGCGACCCGCATGGTCCTGGCTGCCATGGCCCACGGCGCGATGGCTTCGGCGGCGATGCGTGACTGGCTGTCCAGCAACAGCTTCGAAGGGCTGGCCATGACCTACAAGTCCGACGGCAAGGGCAATATGGCGCATAACGCAGTGATCGTGTGCTATGACGGCAAAAGCCGGGTGCCACAGATCGCCAAGCGTTACGAAGGGGTCGATCTGGCCAAATAATCCCGGCGACCCAGGGAGCCGTCCGTGGAACTGCTGCAACTCGTCATAAACGGCATTGCGCTGGGCGCGGGCTATGCGCTGGTGGCGCTGGGGTTCGTGCTGGTGCTGAACGCCACCAGCGCGGTCAATTTCGCCCAGGGCGACCTGGTCGTGGCGGGCGGATTCATGGGGGTCGCGCTGGCCGGGCTGGCGCCGCTTCCCGGAATCGCGCTGCTGCCCTTCGCAATGATTCTGATGGCGGCCGTCGGGCTGATCGTGTCGGTGCTGGCCTATTGGCCGCTGCGTGACCGGCCGCCGGTATCGGTATTCATCAGCACCATCGCGTTGGGCATCATCATCCAGAACGGCCTGAACGGCATATTCGGTGCCGAACCCCGCGTCGCGCCGGCGATGTTCGGTACGGGCCGGTTCGAATTCGGGGGCCTGGCGCTCAGCCACCAGTCACTGGCGATCATGCTTGTGGCCGCATTGCTGATCGGAGGCGTTCACTTGCTGCTGGGCCGCACCCAGCTGGGCCGCATGCTGCGCGCAACCGCCCAGGACAGCGACATCGCCGCCGCCCTGGGCATCCCCGTGGGCGCCATGGTTGCACTGACTTTCGCGCTTGCAGCCGCCCTGGCGGGAGCTGCCGGATTGCTGTTGGCCAACCAGTTCTTCGTCACACCCGCCGACGGCGGCAATTTCATCGTCAAGGCCTATATCGCCGTAGTAATCGGCGGCTGGGGCCGCATCGGCGGCGCGCTTGCGGGCGCCATGCTGGTCGCCCTGTTCGAGACCGTGGTGGCGGCCTGGTTCGATTATGCGGTGGCGACCGGCCTTCTCTATGCGGCGCTTCTGGTGATCCTGTTCGTCCGGCCCGAGGGGCTGTTCGGCGAGGCGGCGGGTCGGCGAGCATGACCCGGATCGGACAATTCCGCGCATGGCTGGGCCGGGACGTCAACGCGCTGCTGCTGGCCGGCGCGCTGCTGCTGGCCGCCTGGCCGTTTTTCCAGGGCGATCCTTACTCGCTGCGGCTATTGACGCTATCAGGTATCTATGCGCTGGCGGCCATCGGCTACCAGTTCGTCTTCGGCCATGCCGGCGCGCTGTCGCTGGCGCAGGGCACTTTCTTCGGGCTGGGCGCCTATGCCGCCGGTATCCTGTCGGTGAAGGCCGGGCTGGGGTTCGAGCTGACCTTTCCGGCAGCGATGGCCGCGGCAGGACTACTGGCCGTCATCGTCGCCCTGCCCGTGCTGCGCCTGGAGTCGCATTATTTCGCCCTGGCGACATTGGGGGTCGGCCAAGTCGTGCTGCTCGTCGCCGTGAACTGGGAAAGCGTCACCGGCGGCGCGAACGGCATCGCCGGAGTCGCGAAGGTCAGCCTGTTCGGGCTGACCGTCGAACGGGGCTGGCCGCTGATGCTGCTGGTCTGGGGGCTGGCCGGCCTCGGCGCTTGGGGCGCACGGCATTTCACCGGCGGCATGGCCGGACCCAAATTCGCCCTGATGCGCGAGCAGCCCATGGCAGCCGAGGCCTGCGGCATCGATATCCGCCGTCTGCGCTTTACGGCTTTCCTGATGAGTGCGCTGTATGGCGGCGCGGCCGGCGCGCTGCAGGTCCATACGGTCCGCGTCGTCTCGCCGGAAGTGCTGGAATTCCCCATCATGGTCTCATTGCTGGCCATCACCGTGATCGGCGGGCGCACGAGCATCGCCGGTGCAATCCTGGGCGCCGTTCTGCTGGTTCATCTGCCGGAATGGTTCCGGCCGCTGGAGAAATACTATCTGATGTCCTACGGCGCAGCCCTGCTGGCGACGATTCTGGTCGCGCCGTGGGGATTAATGGGGGCGTTGCGAATGGCGCGGCAGCGCTGGCTGCCGGAACCGGCATTGCCGCTGCCTGCACCGCTTCCCCTATCCATCTCCGCCACCCAGGATACTCTTGAAATACAAAGACTTGTGCGACATTTCGGCGGTGTGCGTGCGGTCGACGGCATCGACCTGACCGTAGCGTCCGGCGAGGCCCTGGGCATCGTCGGCGCCAACGGATCGGGCAAGAGCACATTGATCAACCTGATCGCCGGCGCCGAGAAACCGGATGCCGGCAGCATTCACTGGGCCGATGGCCGGATTGACGGAATGCCGCCCGCTGCCATAGCGCAAGCGGGTATTGCGCGGACCTTCCAGTCCCTCAAACTGGTCGACGCGATGAGCGTGCTCGACAATGTCTCGGCCGGTGACCGGATGGGGGTAGACAGGAGGTCTGCACATGGCAAGGCGGTGGAATTGCTGGGGCAGTTGGGCCTCGCGGATGTGGCCTGGCTGCCCTGCGGTAGCCTGCCCCCGGGATTGCGGCGCCGTGCCGAACTGGCCCGCGCTCTGATCGCCGGACCATCCCTGCTGTTGCTCGACGAACCGGCCGCTGGCCTGACCGGCGAAGAGCGGGTCAGCCTGGCGGATACGCTTTCCAGACTGAACCGGGACGGAATGACCCTCGCCGTGGTTGAGCACGATCTGGACTTCCTGACCCGTTTCGCATCTCGACTGGTCTGCCTGGACGGTGGGCGGATCATCGCCGACGGCTCTCCCGAACTGGTGCGCGATGATCCCGCGGTGATCGCAGCGTGGCTCGGATCACCGCCGGTGGAGGCATGCGATGGCTGAGACGCTGCTGGAGGTGCGCGGACTGAGCGTTTTCCACGGCCGGGTTCAGGCGGTGGAGAATGCGGGTTTTACAGTCGCTTCAGGCGACGTGGTCGCATTGCTCGGCGCCAACGGAGCCGGCAAATCCAGCCTGCTGGGCGCCTTGATGGGGCTGGTCCGCGGTTCCCATGGAGAAATCCGGTTCGCCGGTCAGGCGATCGAGCGTCTGCCGGCAAGGCGGCGGTCCCGGCTGGGCATCGGGTATGTGCCGGAAGGCCGGCGAGTCTTTCCCGGCATGACGGCGGAGGAAAATCTGTTGGTGGCCAGCCGCGATAACGCCGACGCGCGTGCCGCGAGGCTGGCTGAGATGTATGAGCTGTTTCCGCGTCTCGGCGAGCGGCGCGACGCGGCGGCATGGCAGCTTTCGGGTGGCGAGCAGCAGATGTTGGCCATTGCACGGGCCCTGATGCCACGCCCCCGGCTGTTGCTGGTGGATGAGCCGACGCTGGGCCTGTCCCCTGCCCTGGCGGCGGTCGTGACCGGCGTCTTGCGGGATATCGCCGCCGACGGCGCGGCGGTGCTGCTGGCCGAACAGAACGCCCGTGCGGCACAGGCCGCCTGCGACCGGGCCCTGCTGATGCGACTGGGATCGCTGGTCGGCGAGGGGACACCCCAGGAACTCGAGGCGGACGAACGGCTCACAACTGTCATGATGGGCGGCTGACGCAGATCAATTCATGGTCGCGGGCAAGGCTGTAAGCTGTCGGTCTGCAAACATCGGAGGGCGGTATGTTTACCCTCGCCTCCAATCTTGGCCGGACGGTGCAGCTCTATGGCGATCGCACCGCGATAGCGGACCGGGAAGGCAGCTTCACCTGGACAGAATTCGCCGACCGCGCAAAGCGCTGTGCGGGCCTGCTGGTCGAACAAGGCCTGAAACCGGGCGAACGTTTCGCCATTGTCGGCCAGAACTCGTTCCGCATGGCCGAATTGATGCATGGCGGCTACTGGGCTGGTCTGGTGCCGGTGCCCGTGAACTATCGCCTTGCGCCACCCGAGATCGCCTACATCCTGGACAATTCCGAGAGCCGTCTGGTGATCCTGGATGAGCGTTTTGCGGCAATAGCGAAGGCCGCGGACCTGGCGCCATGGTGTGGCCGGCTACTGCTCTTGGGGCAGAGGCAGTATGAGGAACAGCTTGCCGACGCCAGAGCGGGGCAGATGCACGAAGGCGCCGAATCCGACGATGCTTTGCTGGTCTATACCGGCGGAACGACCGGACGGGCCAAGGGCGTGCGCCTCAGCCACCGCAACATCCTGTTCAACGCGCTGCAGATCGCCTTCGTTGCGAGACCCCGTGCCGACGACCTGTTCCTCCATGTCGCACCGATGTTCCATTCGGCGGATCTGCTGGCGACCCCCTGGGTGATGGCCGGCGCGGCACACCTCTATATGGCAAAGTTTTCTGGCGAGGCCGTATTGCAGGCCATTCAGGATCATGGCGTGACCTGCAGCATGCTGACGCCGACGATGATCGTCATGATGCTGCAGGAGCCGAACTTCGGCGCTTACGATCTCTCGAGCCTGCGGCAGGTGATATACGGGTCCTCTCCAATGGCCGCCGAATGGATCCAGCGGGCGCTTGAGCGCTTTCCCGGGGTCGAGTTCATCCAAGCCTACGGCCTGACCGAAACCGCGCCGCTGCTGACCATGCTGGAGATGGCGGAGCACGAAGCGGCGCTGGCCAGCGGCGATCTGACAAAGCTGAAAAGCGTCGGGCAACCGCTTCCCGGCGTCGATCTGAGGATCGCGGACGAAGACGGGCGCGAGCTGAAGCCAGGGGACGCGGGCGAAGTCATAGTGCGCGCGACCAACGTTGCCGAGGGCTACCTGAAACGGCCCGAGGCGACGGCGGAGGCATTCCGCGACGGGTGGTTCTATACGGGCGATATCGGCCGCATGGACGAACATGGCTATCTTTACCTGCTCGACCGCAAGAAGGATCTGATCATAACCGGCGGCGAACTGGTCTATTCGCTGGAGGTGGAATCCGCCCTCTACGAGCACCCGAAAGTCCAGGAATGCGCCGTCGTCGGCGTTCCGGACGAGACCTACGGCGAGGCGCTTCTGGCCGCGATCGTGCCGGCGCCCGGCAAGGCGCCAACGCCCGAGGAACTGATCAAACATTGCCGGTCCCGGATCGGCGGATACAAGATTCCGCGCCGTTTCGTACTCCTCGACGCACTCCCGAAAAGCGCCATGAACAAGGTGCTGAAGCACGAGTTGCGACGGCTTTACGCACGGACGGCCCCGGCGGAGGAACCGGTATGAATGTTGAAGGCCGGAACATTCTGGTGCTGGGCGGCGGCGGCATGGTCGGCATCGCGGTCTGCCGGCGTCTCGTGGACCATCGCCCGGCAAGGCTGGTGATTGCCGCCAGGCGCGAAGCGAAGGCGCGGCGCGCCGCCGAACAACTGGGCAACGAATTCCCGGAGAGCGGCACAGAGGTCATCCCGGTATGGGGCGACGTGTTCCTGCGCGCCGAATGGCAGACCGCCGAGGGTAATGCGCGGGCGGCGGCACTGGCGGACCCCGAGCGGCGCCGGCGCCTGATCGGCGACATGCTGGAGCCGCTGGACGAGGGAATGGTCGGGTCTTCCTTGCTCGTACAACTCATT
>JBFFGY010000134.1:0-7278 GCA_041557215.1 Alphaproteobacteria bacterium | reverse complement strand
CAGTGACGCACCGGCTCGGGCCGGCAGCGGCGCGGACAGTACTCAAACCGGGAGGCAAAGGCAAGCCCGGAATGGCCGCGCGGGGCAGCATATAGTGGATAGCTCGCACGACCGCAAGCCCCGAGTCAGCCGGATGGCGATTTCGCCTCTCCCAGGGCCGTTTTCAACTCTTCCTCGGTCAGAGTTTCCTTCTCCAGCAGCGCCGCCGCCCCCCTCTCCAGGTCGGCGCGCCGCCGGGTCAGGATTTCGGTCGCCCTGGCATAGGCGGCATCCAGAATTTCACGCACCGCGCAATCGATTTCCCGCGCGGTGTCCTCGCTATATTGCCGTTCCAGCATGGTCGGGCGCTGCTGCACCTCCAGGAAGGACCGGGGTTCCGCGTCATAGGTGACATGGCCCAGTTTTTCCTCCATGCCATAGCGAGTGACCATCGAACGCGCGATCTCGGTCGCCTTCGACAAATCGTCCGCCGCCCCGGTGGACAGATGGTCGAAGACCAGCCGTTCCGCCGCGCGTCCGCCCAGCAGCACCGCCATCTTGTTTTCCAACTCCTCGCGGGTCATCAGGTAGCGTTCCTCGGTCGGGCGCTGGATAGTGTAGCCCAGCGAGCCGATACCGCGCGGAATGATCGACACCTTGTGCACCTTTTCGGTCCCGCCCAGCGTCAGGGAAACCAGCACATGGCCCATCTCGTGATGCGCTACCACCTTGCGCTCCAGCGGGTTCAGCAGGCGGTTCTTCTTCTCCAGCCCGGCGATGATGCGCTCGATGGCGGCGTTGAAATCCTCCATCGTGACATTCTCGCCGCCGCGCCGCGTAGCCAGCAGCGCCGCCTCGTTGGCGAGGTTGGCCAGGTCCGCGCCGGTAAAACCGGGGGTCAGCGAGGCCAGAACCTCCGGGTCGACATCGTCGGCCAGCTTGATCTTCCTGAGATGGATGTTCAGGATCGCCACCCGGCCGGTCTTGTCGGGCCGGTCCACCAGCACCTGCCGGTCGAACCGCCCGGCGCGAAGCAGGGCGGGGTCCAGGATTTCCGGGCGGTTGGTCGCCGCCAGCAGGATCAGCCCGGCCGAGGGGTCGAACCCGTCCAGTTCCGCCAGAAGCTGGTTGAGCGTCTGTTCCTTCTCGTCATGGCCGCCGCCGCTGATCGGCGACAGGCCGCGGGCGCGTCCCAGCGCGTCCAACTCGTCGATGAAGATAATGGCCGGCGCCTTCTGGCGGGCCTGTTCGAACAGGTCGCGCACCCTTGCCGCGCCGACGCCGACGAACATCTCGACGAATTCCGACCCGTTGATCGAGAAGAAGGGCACCCCGGCCTCACCCGCCACCGCGCGCGCCAGCAGTGTCTTGCCGGTGCCGGGCGGGCCGACCAGCAGCACGCCCTTGGGTACGCGCCCGCCCAACCGGCCGTAGATCTGCGGGTTCTTCAGAAAGGCGACGATCTCCTGCAGCTCCAGCTTGGCTTCGTCGACGCCGGCTACGTCGTCGAACGTCACCTTGATGTCGGTCTCCATATAGACCTTGGCCTTGCTCTGGCCAACCGACATGAAACCGCCCCCGCCGCCACCGCCGAATCCGCCCCGTTCGAACAGGCGGCGCATGACGAACATATAAAGGCCGAAAAAGATAAGGATGGGGACAATCCAGGACAGGATGGTGCTGATCAGGTTGCTTTCCACCGTCCCGGTATATTTGACGCCGTATTTCGCCAGGTCCTCCGCCAGGCCCGGCTCGATCCGCACGGCGACGACTTCCTTGCGGCCATTCTCGGGCTCCCGCAGGGTGCCGCGCACCGTGCTCTCCGACACCACGACCTCGGAGATCCGGCCGTCCTGAAGATATTGCTGGAATTCGCTATAGGGAATGCGCTCTACCGTGGTGCTCTCCGACCACAGGCTCTGCAGGAACAGAATCAGCAGCATCGCCAGGATGAAGTACCAGATGCTCAGCTGCGTCTTCTTTTCCATGGGCGGTTACTCCCGCAGGTCAGGGATATCCCGATAAAGCTCCAGCGCCTCCGGATTGGCCAGCGCCTCCTGGTTCTTGACCTCTCTGCCATGAACAATGTCCCGCACCGCAAGCTCGGTGATCTTGCCCGATTTCGTGCGCGGGATATCGGCGACCTGGACAATCCGGGCCGGCACATGGCGCGGGGTGCAGTTGGCGCGGATCTGTTTTCGGATGCGGTCCTGCAAATCGTCATCCAGCGTCACGCCGTCGCGCAGCCGCACGAACAGGACGACCCGGACGTCGGACTCCCAGTTCTGGCCGATGCAGATCGCCTCGACGACATCGTCGATGGCTTCCACCTGGCGGTAGATTTCCGCGGTGCCGATCCGGACCCCGCCCGGATTCAGTGTCGCGTCGGAACGGCCGAACATCACGAATCCGCCATGTTCGGTCTGCTCGACGAAATCGCCGTGATGCCAAACATTCGGGAAACGCTCGAAATAGGCGGCGCGGTAGCGTGCATCCCCCTCGTCGTTCCAGAAACCGACCGGCATCGGCGGGAAGGGGCGGGTGCAGACCAGCTCGCCCTTTTCCCCGACGATCGGCTTTCCGTCATCGTCGAAGATCTCGACCGCCATGCCAAGCCCCGGCACCTGGATCTCTCCGCGCCAGACCGGCCCGGCCGGATTGCCCAGCATGAAGCAGGAGACGATATCGGTGCCGCCGGAGATCGAGGACAGGCAGAGATCCATCTTGATGTTCGAATAGACGTAATCGAAGCTTTCCGGCGCCAGCGGCGAGCCGGTCGAGGCCATGGTGCGCACGGTGGACAGGTCATGCGTCTCCATCGGCTTCAGGTCGGCCTTGGACAGGGCATCGATATATTTCGCCGAGGTGCCGAACAGGGTCATACCGTGCGCGTCGGCGAAATCGAACAGCACGTTGCCGTCGGGATAGAAGGGCGACCCGTCATAGAGCAGCAGCGTCGCTTCCTGCGTCAGCCCCCCGACCAGCCAGTTCCACATCATCCAGCCGCAGGTGGTGAAATAGAACACCCGGTCGCCGGGCTTCACGTTGCTGTGCAGCTTGTGTTCCTTCATATGCTGCAGCAGCGTGCCGCCGGCGCCATGGACGATGCATTTCGGCACGCCCGTGGTGCCCGATGAATAAAGGATATAGAGCGGCGTATTGAAGGGCATCTGCGCGAATTCGATGTCGCCGGCCCGGTAGGGCGCGATGAAATCCACCAGCCGGGTTGCCTTGGGTACCGCGGATACGTCCGGCGCGTCGGCCAGTAGCGAGAAAACGACCACGTTCTCGACGGATGGCAGTTCTGCCAGGATTTCCTTCACGCGGCCCAGCGAATCGTGGGATTTGCCGTTGTAGTTATAGCCGTCGGCGGTAAACAGCAGCTTCGGCTCCACCTGCCCGAAGCGGTCCAGCACGCCGCGCACGCCGAAATCCGGCGAACAGGATGTCCAGACCGCACCCAGCGAGGCCACGGCCAGGGTGGCGACGATGGTTTCCGGCATGTTGGGCACGAAACCGGCGCAGCGGTCACCCGGCCCGATGCCTGTGGCCTTCAACGCCTGCGCCAGGCGCGAGACATTGTCGTATAGCTCGGCCCAGCTCGTCGTCCGTTCCACCTTGTCCTCGGAGCGGAAGATCAGCGCCGGCGCATCGTCGCGGCGGCGTAGCAGGTTCTCGGCAAAGTTCAGCCGTGCGTCCGGGAAGAACCGGGCGCCGGGCATCTTGTCGCCATCTGCCAGGATCCTGCCGCCCCTCGTTTCGGCGATAACGCCGCAATCGTCCCATATGGCGGTCCAGAAATCCTCCATCCGCTCAAGCGAGAAACGATGCAGCGACTCATAGTCCGGCAAAGATACTCCATGCCGGTCTTCCAGCATCTTGCGGAAGGCGGTGATATTGGTATTGGCGATCTGCTCGGGGGAGGGCTGCCACAGCGGTCCAGTCATGGCTCAACCTGTCCTGTCGTTAGCGGACCGCGCGGAACGGCCGTATCGTCACGTCCTGCCACACATTGCCCTTGGTGTAGGGGTCCGCGGCAATGCATTTCTCGACCGATTCGCGGTCTGGAAAATCCACGATCACGGCGGAACCGATCATTTTGCCGTCATCGTCCATGATCGCGCCGCCCGAGATGAAATGGCCCTGTTCGTTCAGTTTCATGATGCCCGCGATATGTTCCTCGCGTGCTGCCATGCGGCGGTCCAGGGCGCCCTCGTCGGTTCCGTCCATTGCGATCACCAGAAAATCCATGATGCTGCCTGCTCCTTGGGAATTTAGGTATGGAATGCGCGGGCAAGGCCGCCCTCGCGACAGCCGCAGCTTATTCCCGCAGATGCTCCGCGTCGAGTGCTTCGGCCGCTTTTCGGCGATGTTCCTCGGTGACATGGCCGGATAGCATCTGCCAAACGCCCCAGAACATCGAGGCATCGTCCAAGAAGCCCAGCGCCGGCAGGAAATCGGGAAGGGCATCCACGGGCAGGATGAAATAGGCCAGTGCCGCCAGCACCACCGCTTTTACGTGACTGGGGGTGTTCGGGTCACGGGCGCAGAACCAGGCCGCCACGGCCTCTTCCAGGAATGGGACGCGCCGCGCGTATCGACGAACTTTCGGCCAGAACCCGTCTTCGACGCGTTCTTCGTTGCGGCGCTGTTCCTCCGGGCTCGGCAGCTTCATGGGCAATTTCTCGCTCATGAAACTCGATATGGTGATGATTTTGGCGCTCTGCTATACCGAATCGGATCAGCAGGGAGACAAATCATGGATATCAAGGGCGTAGCGGCAATCGTTACCGGCGGGGCATCTGGCCTGGGGGCGGCCACGGCGCGGGCGCTGGCCGAACGGGGCGCCAAGGTCACGGTACTGGATCGGGATGGTGACGGCGCGGCGGCCGTCGCAAACGGTATCGGCGGGCTGGGGTTGAGATGCGATGTCGGCGATCCGGATGGAGTCGCAGCCGTCATAGACGAAGCACGCGCCGTGCACGGTCCCTGTGGCGTCCTGGTCAATTGCGCGGGCATAGCGCCGGCCAAGCGCATCATCGGGCGTGGCGGGCCGATGGACCTGGCAGATTTCGAGTCCGTCATCCAGGTCAACCTGATCGGCACCTTCAATGTGATGCGCCTGGCGGCCGCCGAAATGGCCGGCCGTACCGCCAATGCGGATGGGGAGAGGGGCGTGATCGTGAATACCGCGTCCATCGCCGCTTTTGAGGGGCAGATCGGCCAGGCCGCCTACGCCGCCTCCAAGGGGGGGATTGCCGCCCTGACCCTGCCGGCCGCGCGCGAGTTCGCCTCCATCGGCGTGCGCGTTCTGGCGATCGCGCCGGGCCTGTTCGGAACACCATTGCTGCTCAACATGCCGCAGGATGTACAGGACAGCCTTGCCTCAACGCTGCCCTTCCCCAGGCGTTTCGGCAAGCCCGAGGAATTCGCTTCCCTGGTGCTGCATATGGTCGGGAACCCGGTCATGAATGGCGAGATTGTAAGGCTGGACAGCGCCTTGAGAATGCAGCCGCGTTAGGTTTCCGATGCCTTGTCCATGAATTTCGCCAGCTTGACGTCCAGGTCGCTCAGGCCCCCGCAGTCATGCGTGGTGAGCGTGACCTCGACCCGGTTATAGACGTTGAACCATTCCGGATGGTGGTTCATCTGCTCTGCCTTTAGCGCGACTCTGGCCATGAAACCAAAAGCTTCGTTGAAATTCCTGAACTTGAATGTCCGGGATATGGCGTCTCTGTCGCCTAAAGCGGTCCACTCTTTCAGTTCTGCCAGTGCCGCCTGACGCGCCGCGCCATCAAGTTTTTCCGCCATCTTATTCCCTCATTTCCATTTCGGCTCGAACGGCTTCGGCCGAGGCCAGCGCGAGGTGATATCAACCTGGGCCACATCCATGTGGCTGCGCGTATATTCTTCCGTCGCATCCCTCGGTGGCTGCCATTCCCAGTTCCGGAAGTTGCCCAGGCGCAGTGCGCCATGCAGGACGCGCCGCCGGCGCTGGCTGTCCAGCACCGCTACGCGAACGGCGTCAACGTCCCAATGTGCCACCGCGCGGGCCCGGAAAGCCGCCAGCTGACCGGCATGCAACGATGATTCAGACAGGTCATTCAATTCATATGGATCGTTGGCAAGGTCGAACAACTGGTCGGGGTCTCCGGGGCAGCAGGTGAATTTCCATTGCCCGTCGCGAATCATCAGCATCGGCTGACCGGTGCCCTCCCCCAGATATTCCGAAATGGCCGGCCCGGCGTCGCCGCCATCGACAATGGCCATCAGGTCGCGCCCGTCCAGCGGGTCCACCGGTTCCGGGACCGGCGCGCCTGTCGCCTCAGCGGCGATCCGGGTCAGAGTCGGTAGCACATCGACCTGGCTGACCGGCGCGGCGATGGTCCTACCGCCGGCTTCCCCCGGACGATACAGGATCATCGGAATCCGCACCGACCATTCATAGAAGCTCATCTTGTACCACAGGCCCCGCTCGCCAAGCATGTCGCCATGGTCGGACAGGAACATTACGTCCGTATTTTCGGCCAGACTGCACTCATCCAGTGCGTCGCGCAACCGTCCCAGCCAGTGGTCCACATAGGACGTATTGGCGAAATAGGCCCGCCGCGCGCGATAGATATCGTCATCGGTAATATCCACCGCATCCAGCGCAATGACCTTTTCCAGCCGCAGGCTCTGCGGGTCGTTTTCCGCCGGCGCCGGGCGAGGTACATTCGGCATCGGGATATCGACGCCTTCATAGAGATCCCAGAACCGTTTGGGCGCGGCATAGGGATCATGCGGGTGGGTGAAACTCGCCACCAGGCAGATCGGCCTTTCGTCGGTTCCCCGCGCATGGTCGTATATCGCGCGCAGGGCCTGCGTGCCGACCTCCTCGTCAAAGGCAAGCTGGCTGGTCGTGGCGGCCACGCCGGCCTGCACCACCGACGACATGTTGTGATACCAGAGATCGATGCGTTCGTCGGGCCGGGACCAGTCGGGCACCCAGCCGAAATCCGCCGGGTAGATATCGGTGGTGTGGCGCTCCTCGAACCCGTGCAGCTGGTCCGGCCCGATAAAATGCATCTTGCCGCTCAACACGGTGCGATAGCCCATCATGCGCAGATAATGGGCAAAGGTGGCGACGGTGCTGGGCATATAGGCGGCATTGTCATAGCCGCCGCAACGCGACACGTACCGGCCGGTCATGAAGGCGTAGCGCGCGGGCGTGCAGAGCGGGCTGCTGCAATAGGCGGCGTCAAAGCGGATACCCTGCGCCGCCAGCCGGTCGATATGCGGGGTGCGGGCGGCTGCGCT
>JBFFGY010000133.1:0-7298 GCA_041557215.1 Alphaproteobacteria bacterium | reverse complement strand
TAGAGGATCGTCGTGATGATCGCCGCATTGCGCATCTCGCGGGTACGGGTGGCGCCCAGGAAAATTCCGTCATAGAGATAGCACCAGATGCCGACGATCGGCATCGCAACCGCCCAGGGCAGATATTCCCGCGCCGCAGCCCGCACCTCCGGGATGCTCGTCAACAGGTCGACCAGCAGCCACCCCGCCGCCGCATAAACGGCTACGTTGGCAACTGCGACGATTCCGCCCCAGACCATGCTGGCGCGAACTGCTCCGCAGAGATCGGCGCGACTGCGCCGACCGACCGCGCCACCCACCAGCGCCTCGGCCGCATGGGCGAAGCCGTCCAGCCCGTAGGCAGAGATCGACACCAGGTTCAGCAGCACGGCATTCGCGGCGAGGATCACATCGCCGAACTGCGCGCCGCGGTCCGTGAACAGGGCGAAAGAGAAGGTCAGCAGCAGGGTCCGGATGAAGATGTCCCGGTTGACCGACAGCATCCGCCGCAACCGTGGCCCGTCCAGGATACGCGCCTTTGCCAACCCACGAGGCAGCATGCCCAGCCGTTTGACGGCCAGCGCCAGGCCCAGCAAGAGGGCGGAATATTCGGCGATCAGGGTTGCCGCCGCAACGCCTTCCACACCCCAACCAAGCTCCATCACGAAGACCAGGTCGAGCAGGATGTTGAGACCGTTCATGAATATCTGGAGGATCAATGGCCAGCGGGCGTTCTGCAGCCCCAGGAACCAGCCCAGCAGCACATAATTCGCCAGTGCCGCCGGCGCGCCCCAGATGCGGATAGCGTAATAGGCCTGCGCCTGTTCCTCCACCGCAGCGCTGCCATGTAGCAGACGGAAGGACAGCGCGCCCACCGGCGCCTGAATCAGCAGCAACAGCAACCCGAAACCTGCCGCGAGCAACAGCGCCCGGGCCAGCACAACGCGTATTTCCGCCGGATTCTCCGCGCCCCAGGCCTGCGCCGCCGGGCCCGTGGTCCCCATGCGCAGGAAACCGAAGCCCCAATAGACGAAATTGAAGATCAGCGCGCCTAGCGCCACGCCGCCGATATAGCGCGGGTCCGGCAGATGCCCGACAACGGCGGTATCCACCGCACCCAGCAGCGGCACCGTGACATTCGAGATGATGATCGGCCCCGCCAGTGCCCACACGCGGCGGTTCCAGGAGGCTTCAGCGGCGATGGTCACTTCGCGGCTTGCTCATAGGCCAGCAGCGCGGCAGCCAGGTCTTCCAGTGCCGCCCCGGTGGCCTTGTGCATGGTGATTTGGTTTTCCGAGGTACGGCCCGGATGACGGCCGCGGCAGAGGTCATAGAGATCGGCGGCGATGTCTTCGGCCTTCAGCACGCCCTTTTCCATCGGCTGCACCAGATCGCCGGCCTCCGCCAGGGCGCCATCGCGCGTATCGCAGAATACGGTGGCCCGGCGGATGCATTCGTCATCGGCCTCGCGCATTTTCGGTGTGAACCCGCCGATCAGGTCAAGATGAACGCCTGGCCGCAGCCATTCGCCTTTGATGATGGGATCCATGGCCAGGGTGGCGCAGGAGACGATATCGGCGTCCCCCACGGCTGATTCCAGGTCGGTTGAGACCGCCAGTTCCAATCCGCTGCCCTCGAACTCCGCCACGACCTTCGCGGCGTTGTCGGGATTGCGTCCCCAGACGGTAACCCGCCTGATATCCCGAACCGCGCGGTAAGCACCGATCTGGTTGGGCGCCAGTCGTCCCGTCGCCACCACCAGCAAGTGGCTGGCATCCTTGCGCGCCAGATAGTCCGCCGCCAATGCCGAAGCGGCGGCGGTGCGTCGCGCCGTCAGTTCGCCGCCATCGATCAGCGCCACCGCCTGGCCGGTCATTCCGTCGAACAGCACGTAGACGCCGCTAACCGCGGGCATGCCGCGCGTGGCATTACCGGGAAACACATTGACCAGTTTGATGCCGAGATATTCGCCTTCGGTCCAGGCCGGCATCAGCAGCGCCGTTGCATCGGGCTCGCCCGGCACCTTTATCGTATGATGATGGCGCACCGGCATAACGCAGTCCTTGCGGAACATCTCGCGGATCGCCTCCACAAGCGGGCCGAATTCGGTAAGGCGTTTCACGCCGTCCTGATCGATCATCAACATATGCCCGGCCCTTCTCCCATTACGAAAAATCCGCGCCGCATCCTGCTGACCGGCAGGTCAAAAGGCAAGTGTTCCAATTGACATTCAACGGGCAAGAGCCTATCCCTGCGCGACTTTTTTGAGTTGGCAGACAACAGGCAAACGGACGATGAGCAAGGACGGGAAAACAACCCGCCGCCCGCAGACCGAAGCGGTCCGCGGCGGCCTCGAGAGGAGCCGGTTCCACGAGACCTCCGAGGCGATCTACATGAACTCTGGCTATGTCTATGAGTCCGCCGAGGAGGCCGAAGCCGCCTTCAAGGGTGATATCAACCGTTATGTCTATTCGCGCTACGCCAACCCGACGATCTCGATGTTCGAGGAGCGTCTGCGTCTGATCGAAGGCGCCGAGGCCTGCATGGCGACCTCCAGCGGCATGGCGGCGGTCTTCGCCGCGCTGATGGCGCTGTTGAAGGCGGGCGACCGGATCGTCGCCTCGCGCGCGCTGTTCGGGTCCTGCCATTTCATCGTCAACGACATTCTGCCGCGCTATGGCGTGGAAAGCGAATTCGTCGACGGCGCCGACGCGGCGCAGTGGGAAGCCGCCCTGTCGAAACCGGCGCAGGTGGTGTTCCTGGAAACCCCGTCCAACCCGGCGCTGGAAGTCATCGACCTGACGCTGGTCTGCGACTTGGCCCACAAGGCGGGCGCGCATGTCGTGATCGACAATGTCTTCGCCACGCCGCTGCTGCAGAAGCCGATGGAACTTGGCGCCGACGTCGTGGTCTATTCCGCTACAAAGCATATCGATGGACAGGGTCGAGCCCTCGGTGGCGCGGTTCTGGGCAGCGAGGAATTCATCGGCGGCGAGTTGAAGACCTTCCTGCGCCATACCGGCCCCAGCTTGAGCCCCTTCAATGCCTGGGTGCTGCTCAAGGGCCTGGAGACCATGTCGCTGCGCGTCGACCGGATGTGCGACAATGCGCTGGAAATCGCCAGGTTCCTGGAGGGCCATAACAGCATCAAGCGGGTGCTCTACCCTCATCTGGACAGCCATCCGCAAGCCGAACTGGCCCGCAAGCAGATGAGCAAGGGCGGCAGCATCGTGTCCTTCGAACTGGCCGGCGGCAAGGATGCCGCCTTCCGCCTGATGAACGGGCTTGAGGTAATCGACATTTCCAACAATCTCGGCGATGCCAAGAGCCTGCTGACACACCCTGCCACGACTACCCATCAGCGGCTGGCCACGGAGGAACGCGAGCGGTTGGGCATAACAGACGGGCTGCTGCGGCTGTCGGTCGGGCTTGAGGATATCGAGGATCTAAAGGAAGACCTCGCCCGCGCATTGGGTAGTTGATTAACGATTTGCGTCTGATTGGCGCGACCTCATACTTCGAGACGCTTGCTTCGCAAGCTCCTCAGCATGAGGATACAAACGTCGGAGCCTCATGCTGAGGAGGGCCATCAAGCCCGTCTCGAAGCATGAGGTCGCTCGGTATTATGTGCCGGGCCGCGAACCAATAACAGGGACGCCATGACGGAACGCGAAGAAGGGCCGGTCGGATTGGGCATGGGAGAAACCGGGGCTATCGCCGCCCCGCCCGGCCATGCGCCGGTGGTGGCGACGGAAAATCACCTGCTGGGTATTCTGTTGATGGTCGCGGCGATGATGGTGGTGCCTTTCATGGACGCCCTGGCCAAGACGCTGGCCGAGCGATACACGATCCTCCAGCTTACCTGGGCGCGCTTTTTCTTTCATTTCATGATCCTGGCGCCGATCGTGCTGTATCGCCATGGCAGGTCCGCGCTGCGACCCGCCCGTCCCTTCCTGCAACTGGTGCGCAGCGGGTTCACCCTGCTGTCGACTATTCTCTTTTTCTGGGCCATCGCACTGATGCCCATCGCCGACGCGCTGGCGCTGCTCTTCGTCTCGCCTATGGTGGTCACCGCTCTATCGCCGGTGATGCTGGGCGAGCGTGTGGGGCCGAGGCGCTGGGCGGCGGTAATCGCAGGCTTCGCCGGTGCTCTGATCATCCTGCGTCCCGGTTTCGGGGTGATGCAGATGGGTTCTTTGCTGGCGCTGGCCGCCGGCTGTTCCTTCGCCTTCTATACCCTTCTGACGCGGAAACTCTCAGGCAGCGCCCCGCCGCTGGTCACCCTGACCTACGCGGCAGTGACCGGGGCGGTGTTGATGAGCTTCGCCGTAATACCGGGCTGGATCAGCCCGCCGCCGATGGACCTGTTGATGATGGTCGGGATCGGTGCCGTCGCCGCCGGCGGCCATTTCATGCTGATCCGCGCTTTCGACCATGCGCCGGCGTCGGTTCTGGCACCCTACAGCTATAGCGAGATCGTTATGGCCACTGCAGTTGGCTGGTTCATTTTCAGTGATTTTCCGGACAGCTGGACCTGGACGGGCATCGCCGTAATCGTCGCCAGTGGTATCTATATCTCGTGGCGTGAACGGGGCGCGAACACGAAATAAGGTGTATATCCCGTTGCAACTTCCGCAGGGCCGCGTTAAACTCTCGTTAAGGTTGGCACCGGGTTTCGGGGAGAACCGGGCAAATGAAACGGAACCTAACGGGAGGTTGAAGAATGTTTTTCCTGCGCAAATATTCGCGATTTCTTGCATTGCCCCTGGCCGCGCTGATGCTGGCCGTATCGATGCCGATGGGCGCCGCGCAGGCCGCGCTGGTCGGAACCGAACAACTGGTTACCCCGTCGAACGCCGAGACTGACCGGGCACGCGTCGTGGCTTTCGTCGCTCGCGACGATGTCCGTACGCAGATGCGGAATATGGGCGTCGATCCCGAAGAGGCGGCAACCCGGGTGGCGGTAATGTCCGATATCGAAATCCAGCGGATCGCAAAGGAGATCGACAAGATGCCCGCCGGCCAGAACGCGATTGGCGCAGTCGTCGGCGCAGTCGTCTTGATTTTCATCGTCCTGCTCGTAACCGACCTGTTGGGCCTGACTGACGTGTTCCCCTTCGTAAAGCGTAATAAATAACGATCGACGCTTTCAGAAGCATTAACATGTGGAGGATGGCCGTCATATTTCTGGCGGCTGCTCTTCTTGTCGGAGGCTGCACGACCGCGCAGCAGACCCGCGATCTTTTGGACTCTCCTGGCGATTTACCCGTCAGGGCCAGCGTCGCGGACGTCCCGTTCTTCGCCCAGGAAAAGTATTATTGTGGTCCTGCGGCTACCGCGATGGTGCTGGGTTGGTCAGGTCTGCCGGTAACACAGGAACAGATGGCCGAACAGGTCTATACCCCCGGCCGCGAGGGAACGCTGCAGCCCGACGTGATCGCCGCCATGCGGCGCAATGGCCGTTTGGCAGTTCCCGTGGATAACCTGCGCGAGTTGCTGGGCGAAATTGCCGTCGGCAGGCCGGTGCTGGTGTTCCAGAACCTCGCCCTGAAATTCTATCCGAAATGGCACTACGCAGTCGCCAAGGGCTATGACCTGGAGGCCGGGGAACTGAGCATGAATACCGGCATATGGGAAAACCGGCCGGTAGCGCTGAGAACCTTCGAACATACTTGGCGGCGCGGCGGTTACTGGGGCCTCGTGGTTCTGAAGCCCGGAGAATTGCCGATTGCAGCAGATGCAGCGGAGGTACTGCGCGAGGCCGCTGCGCTGGAAAGGGTCAGGCGCCCGGTCGATGCAGCCATCGCCTATGAAGCGATCCTCGGTCGCTGGCCTCATAATTTTGCCGCTTGGATGGGGCTGGGCAATGCACGCTATGCCCTGGGGGATTATACCGCCGCGGAAGCCGCCTGGCGTGCCGCAACAATCGCAGAGACAGATAACCCTGCCCCGGCCTGGAACAATCTGGCCTATGCCCTGAAGGCCCAGGGGCGGAAACAGGAGGCGATTGATGCCGCCAAAAAAGCTGTTGAACTGGGCGGCCCGGACGAAGCCAATTACCGCGCGACCCTGGATGAAATCAAGAAGATGTGAGGGTTTGTTGCAGCCCTGAGTTTAGTTAATCCTTCTCAATCCCGAAAATATGGTTCAATATTCTTTGTATGGAAATGATCGGGCAGGCTGATCCAAGCCCGGCATAAGGAGCAAGGAGGCAACAACATGAACCACACACATTATCCAAATCAAGGCCTGCGCGCGCGCCTGCTGGCCATGACCGCGCTCGCCGGGTTGTCCGCAACCCTCGCAATGCCTGCGATGGATGCCCAGGCGGCCGGATTCGCGCTTAAGGAACAGAGTGGCTCCGCCCAGGGGAATTCCTTCGCCGGCGCGACAGCCGGGGCAGAGGATGTGACTTACATGTTCTTCAATCCGGCGGCCTTGGCGTTGCAGAGTGGAAACCAGGCCGGCGGCGTTGTAAGCTACATACTTCCACAAGCTGAAACAAACGACGCCGCGAGCCCATTCGGTGGGGACTCCAGTCAGGACGCTGGGGTCGATGCTATCGTGCCCGCCGCTTACGGGCTATGGTCGGTTTCGCCCGACCTTAAGCTCGGCATCGGGATAAATGGCCCCTTTGGCCTGAAGACAGAATACAGTCAGACGTGGGCCGGTCGACTCGAGGCCGTCGAATCTGACTTGAAGACGATAAATATCAATCCGGCGGTCGCCTATCGCGTCAATCCGATGCTCTCAGTCGGATTCGGTTTGCAGTTCCAGCAAGCGGACGCGACTCTAAGCCAGATTGTCGATGCACTGGATTTCGATCCGTCGGACGGCCTGGACGCGCCCGCACTCGGTGAAGCCACGGGCGATGACTGGGGTTATGGATTCAATCTAGGCCTTATGATTGAATTTTCGGAGCAAACCCGCCTTGGCCTCGGTTATCGCTCCGAAATCAAACATACACTCGAAGGTAATTTTACGGTTGCCGGTTTGCAGTTTGACACGATTTCCGCAGATTTGACAACGCCCAGCCAAGCCACTGCAGGCCTATATCACGATCTTAGCAAAGAATTCGCAGTGATGGCGGAAGTAGGTTGGACAGGCTGGAGCTCTTTGGACGAACTTCGCATCGTCGGGGATAACGTAGGTGTCATTGGTGCGGTGCCATACAATTGGGACGATGTCTGGTTCTTCGGCATTGGCGCCAGCTGGCGGGCTACTGAACAGCTTAAATTGCGCACAGGAATTGCCTACGACCAATCGCCGATTCCGGAGGCCACACGAGGCCCACGCATTCCTGGCGCCGACAGAACTTG
>JBFFGY010000132.1:0-7352 GCA_041557215.1 Alphaproteobacteria bacterium | reverse complement strand
CGGAGGACGCCGACGAGATCGCGCTGCAGTTCCAGGGTGGGGTGTTCACCTCCGCCGAGTTCGACGGAGATGCCAGCAAGGTTTAGTGTCTTTCAAGGTTCTCCGGCGTCGGCATCGAGCGACCTCATACTTCGAGACGGGCCTGCGGCCCTCCTCAGCATGAGGGCATAAACGTCGGAGCCTCATGCTGAGGAGGCGCGATGCGCCGTCTCGAAGTATGAGGTCACTCCTCTGTTGGCCCGCTACCCCGCCGCTGGCAGCTGGGCGCATTCGAGGACGGGTGAGGTGACCTTGCCCTCCTCGAAGAAGCGGATCAGGTTCTCGACGGTCAGGTCTCCCATGGCCTGCCGCGTCTCGACGGTGGCGCTGCCCACATGCGGTGTCAGCACCACATTCTCCATTGCGATCAGCGCCTCCGGCACGCTGGGTTCCTCTTCGAACACATCCAGGCCGGCATAGCCCAGCCGTCCGTCCTGCAGCGCCTTGACCAGTTCGGTTTCGTCGACAACCGACCCGCGCGCGACGTTGATCAGCGTCCCTTCCGGCCCCAGCGCATCCATTACCTCCCGGTTTACCAGGTGGAAGGTCTCGGCCCCGCCCGGCGTGATAACCACCAGATAGTCCACATCCCGCGCCATCTCGACGAGGTCGCCGTAATAGCGCCAGGGAACGTCCTTCGCACTGCGGCTATGGTAGGCGGTATCGCAACTGAAGGCCTGCAGTTTCTCGGCGATCTTCTGGCCGATCCGGCCCATGCCGAGAATGCCGACCGACTTGCCCTCGATCGATCGCGTCAACGGTGCGGCGCCCTGCGCCTTCCATTTGCCGGACCGCACCCAGGCATCGTCATGCACAAGATTGCGGCTGACCGCCAGCATCAGCATGATCGTCGTATTCGCCACGTCATCGTTCAGGACATTAGGCGTATGGGTCACCACGATGCCGCGCGCGGCGGCCGCGTTGGCATCGATGCCGTCATAGCCAACGCCGAAACAGGAAATCACCTTCAGGTTCGGCAAGGCGGCCATCAGGGCGGGTTTCACCCCGTCATGGCCGTTGGTGGCGACAGCCTCGATGCTGCCCCCTTTTTCATTCAGGAAGCCATCCAGGTCTGCGATCTCCGAAAGCTTGTGAATCGTGAAACGCCCGTCGAGCTGTTCCATCATGCGGGACGTGGCGCGTCCGACAATGAGCAAATTCGGTTTCATTAAATTACCCTCTTTGAATTCAGTTCGGCGGCTCGCCGGCCGGCGGCGGCACGGCCACGCTGGCCTCCGCCTCCATCCTGCGGCGCTGGATGATCTGTTGCCGTTCCCGGTACCAGATGATCAGTCCGGCCGCCACGATAATCATTGCTCCCGATACCGTCCAATGGTCGGGCAGGTGATCGAACAGGAAGAAGCTCCACAATGTCAGATAGATGATGAAGGAATAGCTGAGTGGGGTGACCGTGCTGGCGGGCGCGAACCCAAGGGCCATGGTTATCAATTGATGGCCCAGCCAACCGAACAGGCCCAGCATGAGCATCAATGCCCAGTCCAGGCCCCCTACCGGGTTCTGCCATTCAGCGAAGGCGAAGGGCATCAGCACCAGGGTGCCGACGAGCCCGCCATAGAACTGCATCGTATCGGTTGCGACGATTCCGGAGAGCTTGCGGGTGATGATGGTGTATATGGCGAAGCAGGATGCCGACGCAAGCGA
This sequence comes from Alphaproteobacteria bacterium, assembly GCA_041557215.1. Classification (GTDB taxonomy): domain Bacteria; phylum Pseudomonadota; class Alphaproteobacteria; order UBA8366; family JADFVY01; genus JADFVY01. The sequence continues at coordinate 5,651 of JBFFGY010000132.1, read as the reverse complement.
CAGGAAGACGGCCCAGTGGAAGGTCTCGTCGAACGGCCGAATGGCGACGAGAATTCCGGCAAAACCCACGACGATCGCCGACCAGCGCCAGACCCCGACACGCTCGCCCAGCAGTGGCCATGACAGCGCGCAGATGATGATCGGCGCCGAGAACAGGATTGTCGAGGTCAGCGTCAGCGGCAGGTAGCGGACCGCGATGAAATTGAGAACGGTGGAGCCCATCAGCAGTACTCCCCGGAATACCACCAGCCCCAGATGGCTGCTGGCGAACCGGGACGGATGAATGCCGCCGCGCGCGATCATGAACATCGATATGGCGAAGGCGCCGAGATAGCGCATGAACGCCAGTTGCAGCGCCGGCAAGCCAGCGATCGCCAGCCATTTGACGCTGGTATCGATGCAGGAGAAGGCGAGATAGGCAAACAACATCAATCCGATGCCGAACATCGGACGATCTTCCCGCGCTCTTACGGCAAGGCCGCTCATGCAAAGACTGCCATGGATAGCTCGAACGGATTTATTCGACTCAAGACTGGGGCACTCTCTCGAAGGCGCGGTTTTTAAGTCGTCCCTGGATTTCGTATATCGACCGGTTAAGTGCCGGCTGCGGTTGCGGAATGCGAACCGGGACATTCTCGACCCGCGGCTCCAGTGTCGGCTTGCCGCACAGCATCCGCGAATCGTATTCCTCGATACTCTCGAATTTTGTCGTGCCGCCCGCGATCGGAAAGGCGTCCGCCGCCGTCATCTCCAGGAACAATATGCAGCGGCTGCGATTCGATCGGTTCAGGGCGGACCCGTGGACGATGTGGCCATGATGGATCGAGATCGAACCCGCTGGCCCCTTCAATTCCGCGGCGTCGGCAATATCCAAGCCGCTGGCTGCCAGATCCATCGCACCGGCAAACACGCCATCCACATGATGGTCGTATACCGGTCCCTTGTGGCTGCCCGGGAAGACCTGAAGCGGCCCGTTCTCGCTTTCCATATCGTCGATAATCACGCCGACCGCCAAAACGTCAGCGTTGGTGTGGGGATAGAAGGCAAAATCCTGATGCCATTCGACCGCTGCGCCATAGCCGGCCGATTTCATGTTCAGCTTGCTGCCATGCAGACGCAAATCGGAGCCGATCAGGTCGCGCACCGGCGACAGGATATGGTCTGAATGGAGCAGCGATTTCCCCACTTCGCTAGTGGAATGTGGAGCCTTGATCCGCCGGACTCTCGGGCTTTCCGGTGTATGGCTGTCTTCCAGGTCAAGCCGGTCGTTCGACTCCGTCAGGCCGCGGGCTTCGTCCTCGAAGCGCGCGATCTCGGACCGCAGGGCGGCGATGATGTCGTCCGGTATCCGCTTCTCCAGCACCAGGTAGCCTTCGGAACGGTAGAAGGCGACCTGCTCGTCATTCAGAACCTCAAGATTTGCCATCCTGCTCTCTCCTGCCTGGGGTCGTCCCGTCACGGCGATATCAATCGGGTTTTAGCGCTGCGAGCTTCGTAAGCGTGTTTTCCATGTCCGGTCGGATACCTGTATAGGCCTCGAAAGTACCCAGCGCCATATGGCGGAACAGGTCGAAGCCGCTGATTGTCTTCAGCCCGGCCCTGGTCGCGGCCTTCAGGAATTCCGTGTTGGTTGGCGTATAGACAGCGTCGAACGCCCAGCGCTGCCCGCCCAGAAGATCGGACGGAATCGCCGAGCCCGGATATTGAGCCATTCCCAGCGCGGTAGCGTTTACCAGTCCGTCGGCTTCTCGCACTGCCCGGCCCCCGTCTTCGATCGGGATCGCCACAGCCTTTGATCCAGTCTTGTCGGCGAGGGCCTTGGCCTTCCCGGGTGCGATGTCCCACAGGGTTATCTTGTCGGCGCCCAGCCGGACCAGCGCCGGGGCGATTGCCTGGGCAACACCGCCGGCGCCGGCCATTGCCACTCGGCCCGGTTTCTCCTCGCCCATGATATGCCGCCAGGCTCCCAGGAAACCGGTATAGTCCGTGTTCAGGCCCCTCAGCGGATTGTCGAATATCAGCGTGTTGGCGGCTGCAAGACCGGCGGCCTCGCCGGTCATGCCGTCGCCCGCAAACCGCGCCGCATCCATCTTGTAGGGATGGGTCACCGTGACGCCGGTCCATCCCGCCGCGATCAGTTCCTCGACCTTGCGGTTGAAATCGAAGCTGCTCAGCAGGGCGGAGTCGATCAGGTCGAAGTCCAGTTCTATACCCGCCTCGTCGCACATGATCTTCAGGGCGGCTGGCAGCCGGGTTTTCTGGATATGCTCGCCGATAAGGCTAGCCCGCAATGTCTGTCCGGCCTTCATTGGCTTGGTCCACACTGTCTGTCAGCGATCCGCCCGCAGTTTTTCGAGCGATTTCCAGTCGAAAACCACCCCGTGGCCTGGCCGATCTGGCGCGATTGCGTTGCCGTCGACGATCTGCGCCGGCTCATCGATATAATCGTCGAGGCCGAAACCATGAGCCTCCAGGTAGGATCGGTTCGGCACGGCGGCCAGCAGATGCACAGTGATGTCGTGCGCACCGTGGGAGGTCACCGGAAGATTGAAGCTTTCTGCCATGTGCGCGATCTTCATGAAGGGAGTGACACCGCCGCAATTCGTGACATCCGGTTCCGGGAAGGCGACCTTGCCCACAGTGATGGCATGGCGGAATTCCCAGATCGTGCGCATATTCTCGCCGGTCGCGATAGGCAGCCCGCCTTCGGCCGCAACCGTGGCATGGCCTTCCAGGTCATCGGGAATGATCGGCTCTTCCAGCCAGACCGGATGATAGGGCAGGAAGGCCCGCGCCGCGCGCACGGCCTCGGCGACGGACCATTTCATATTGGCATCCACCATCAGGGGGAAGGCATCGCCGAAATGGTTGCGCATCGCCGCCAGCTTCTCGACATCCTCCGCCAGCCGGTCGCGGCCAACCTTCATTTTCAGGGCCCGGAAACCGCGCTTGATATTGCGTTCCGACTGCGCCAGCAACTCGTCCGGCGTCAGGTGCAGGTCGATGCCCCCGGCATAGCAGGGCACCGCCGGGTCGAAACCGCCCAGCAGCTGCCACAGCGGCATTCCCGCCTTCTTCGCCTTCAGGTCCCATAGTGCGATGTCCAGCGCAGAAAGCGCCAGCACGGTGGGGCCACCGCGCCCGCCGTAATGCTGCGCCCACCAGACCTTGTTCCAAATATGTTCGATCCGATCCGCGTCCTCGCCGACCACCAGCGGCGGGATTTCGCGCGAGGCGATGTCGTGGATCGCGCCGCCGTTATGGCCGCCGGTGAAGCTGTAGCCGACGCCGCTCGCCCCGTCGCTGTCGGAAACCTCGACGGTGATGATCTCAAAGAAATGGTGCTCGCCGTGCATGGCATCGACGAGCACCTCTTTCAGCGGCAGTTTGAAAAAACCGGTCTTCAGGTTTTCTATTTTCGCCATTTTCTGCGTCCTGTCCCGACAGCCCCTTCTACCTGAAGAACATGGTCAGTTCGGGGAAGAACAGGATCAGCATCAGCACGACAAGCTGGATGCAGATAAAGGGCAGGAAGCCCCGGAAAATATCCGGCAGGGTGATGTGCGACGGCGCCACCGATTTCAGGTAGAACGCCGCCGGCCCGAAGGGTGGTGACAGGAACGATACCTGCATGTTCACGCAGAACAGGATGCCGAACCACACCGAAACGAAACGCGGGTCTTCGACCAGTGGCCCCAGCATACCCAGTTCCGCCACGGGCAGCTTCAGGACGATCGGCAGGAATACCGGCATCACAAGCAACACGATACCGACCCAGTCCATAAAGGCGCCCAGGAACAGGAAGATGATCATCATCACCATCAAAATGCCCAGCGTGGGCAGTTCCGAGCCGACGATCAGGTTGGCCACATAGGTCGGGCCGCCCGCGATGGTATAGGCGCCGGCCAGCGCGGTTGCGCCGAAGGTGACCCAGATGATGGTGCCGGTGGACCGGAAGGTCCGCATCAACGCCTCGCGCACCAGCGTGAACGAGAATTCTCCGCGCAGCCAGATCAGGAACAGCACAGCGACGGTTCCCATGCCGGCTGCCTCGGTAATGCCGGTGATGCCGCCATAGATGGACCCCAGCACGACCACGACCACCAGCAAGGGCGCGATCAACCCCTTACTCATCATCCAGGCCCGGGAAAAGATCTCCTTGCCGAATACCATCCGGGGAACCACCAGCCCGACCGCGAACACGGTCGCGTTGCGCAGGATCTCGGGCAATGTATGCGGCACATAGTCGTCAGGCTTCAGAAGGCCGAGCCAGTTCTGGACTTCGATCGCCACGGCATGGACCAGGGCACCGCCGCCCCAGATCGCGACCAGCCAGCCCACAAATGTGATGAAGGCCTTGGTCTTGTCGGAAAACGCGAGATCGTCTTCCGAGGGTTCCGGCAGCGGCGCCTGTTCCGGGTTCAAGCGCGTGCGCACCAGGATATAGACGATATAAAGGCCGGCCAGGATGAAGCCCGGCACGAAGGCCGCCTTAAACAGCGCATGGATCGATGTTTCGGTGATCAGACCATAGAAGATCAGCACGATCGATGGCGGGATCATGGTGCCCAGCGATCCGCTGGCGCAGATCGTGCCCACAGCCAGGTTCTGATTGTAACCCAGCCGCAGCATCTGCGGCAACGCGATCAGGCCCAGCAGCACGACCTCGCCGCCGATGATGCCGGACATCGCCGCCATGACGATCGCCATCACGGCCGTGACGACCGCGATGCCGCCGCGGGTGCGCGACATCCAGGCATTAAGGCTGGAATACATGTCGCGCGCGATGCCGGATCGTTCCAGCAATGTTGCCATCAGAATGAACAGCGGCACCGAGATCAGGACATATTCGGTCGTCACGCCATAAAGGCGCTGTGCCAGAATATTCAGTGGCCCGGTTCCGAAATTCGAGAACAGAAGATCGGGGCCGAACTTCAGAACCAGTACGACGACCGCCAGGAAGCCCGAAGCGAATCCCAGCGGCATGCCTATCGCCAGCAGCGCCAGCATGCCGAACAGCAGAATGAGTGAAATTGTGCCGATATCCATGGGTATTTTCCTGCGTCAGGCCTTGGTTTCTTCGTGAGGTTTCGGCGGATCGCCAGCCAGAATTTCGTCGGGTATGTCCAGGTCATCCGCCGGCGTATGATGTTCCGGCAGGCGATTCCAGTCATTGATCAGGTTAGACACCGCCTGTAGCGCCAGGAAAACCAGCGTCAACAGGATCAGCGGCTTGATCGTCGCCGGAATCGGCGGATCCCACGCCGTACCGAAACGCTCCCAGCGCATCAGCTTGGCGGAGGCCTCTCCGTAACCGCCCCAGATGACGGCGACCACGAACAGCAGGATGCACAGCGTCGAGATGATATCGAACAGCTTCTGCATCCAGCGCGGCACCATGTCATAGAGCAGGAAAATGCGGATATGGCTGCGCTGCTGCATGGCGTACAGGCCGGCCGTCAGGTAGATCCCGCCGGCGACCCAAAGCGACATCTCGTTGACCCAGAGGGTGGGTTTTACGAAGACGTAGCGCATCACCACTTCGAAAAAGATGATGGTCACGACGAAGGCGGGCGCCCACATCGCCACACGGCTGAAACCCCAGCTCAGCAGGTCGATGGGCCCGGTGCGCTCATGTTCGACCATGGCTT
>JBFFGY010000131.1:0-7366 GCA_041557215.1 Alphaproteobacteria bacterium | reverse complement strand
CCTTTTCCTCGACGGCTTCGGAGGGATTTATCGCGGTCGACCGTTCGTTTTCGATCATGTCGCGCGGCATCAGATGGCGTCGGTTCGACGTTGCATAGAAAATGACGTTGGCGGGGCGGCCCTCGATGCCGCCCTCGAGCACCGCTTTCAGCGATTTGTAACTGGTATCCGACGTATCGTCGAATGACAGGTCGTCGCAAAACAGGATGGTGCGCCGGCCTGAATCGCGCAGGAAGGAGAGCAGGCGCGGCAGCGAGTCAACGTCCTCGCGGTGGATTTCGACCAGCAGCACGCCATCGGGATTCTCGCCGTTGACCTGCGCATGGACAGCCTTGACCAGCGAGCTCTTGCCGGACCCGCGCGCGCCCCACAGCAGTGCATTGTTGGCCGGGTAACCGTTTGCGAATCGCCTGGTGTTTTCCAGCAACTGGTCGGCCTGATGGTCGATCCCTTTCAGCAGGCCGAAATCGACGCGGTTGACCCTGGCGACCGGCTCCAGCCGCTCGATATCGGCGCGCCAGACGAAGGCTTCGGCCGCGTCCAGGTCGGGCTGCGACGGGGTGGTGGGCGCCAGGCGCTCCAGCGCTTCGGCGATTCTGCGCATCAGGTCGTTATCCAGCGTCATCGGCCCTTCTCATGCAGTAAAACAATGCCTATATGTCGCCGAACGGCTTTCGCGTGGCGACGCGGACAGATAGCACATGGCGTCCCGCCGTCAAACATGCGAAAAGCCTGCCAACACTCCGGTTTGCATTCGCGGGCCGGGTCGCTATAGTCCGCGGGCCGTCGCGCCGGCTGCGGCGGATGAAAGATTACACGGGGGTTCATAATGCTTATTTCGACTGCCTGGGCACAATCCGGCGCCGCGGAGAGCGGACAGGGGGATTTCTTCCTGTCGATGGTTCCGCTGGTGGCGATTTTCCTGATCATGTATTTCCTGCTCATCCGCCCGCAGCAGCAGAAGATGAAGGCCCACCGCGAACAGGTGGCCTCCACCCGCCGCGGCGACCGGGTCGTGACCGGCGGCGGCCTGATCGGTACCGTCGTCAAGGTCGACGACGAGAATGACGAGGTGCTGGTCGAACTGGCCGAAGGCGTGCGCGTCCGCGCCGTTCGCAGCAGCCTTATGGATGTCCGCAGCAAGAGCGAGCCGGTCACCGCAGCCAACGACGAAAAGAAATAATCCGGCCCGGAGCCTCGCGGAATGCTGATTTTCCCCACATGGAAGAAGGCGCTGGTTGTCATTGTCTGTGCCCTGGGCGTGTTATACGCCGCACCCAATTTCCTGTCCGACGAGACGGCGCAGTCGATCGAAGATGCGTTGCCGGATTACTGGCCGGGCAAGAAGATCAATCTGGGCCTGGATCTGCGCGGGGGGTCATACCTGCTGCTCGAAGTCCAGGGCGACGTGGTCATCGAGGAGCGTCTCGAGAACACAGTTGACGCCGTGCGCCGTGCGCTGCGCGAGGCCCGGGTCGGCTACAAGCCGCCGCCCCATGTGGAAGGTACTGCCATCAAGTTCCGGATTTCGGATCCCACGCGTATCGGCGACATCGAGCGCTCGATGCGCGATGTCGCTCCCGATATGGTGGTGGCGTCGGACGAGGGCGGCAGCTTTACCCTGACCTATACGGAATCGGAAATCGCCGCGATCAAGACCCGAACCCTGAACCAGTCCATCGAGATCGTCAGGCGCCGGATCGATGCGTCGGGAACGAAGGAACCCCTGATCCAGCGGCAGGGCAACGACCGCATATTGTTGCAGTTGCCGGGCATTGACGATCCGGAACGGATCAAGGATTTGCTGGGCGATACGGCTAAAATGACCTTCCAGTTCCAGAGCGAGACGATGAGTCTGGAGGAGGCCCAGTTGAAGGGCGTGCCGCCGGGCCATGTGATCGTCGAGTCGGAGGAGAGCGAGTTTGTCAAATACCTGTTGGAACGCCGCGTAATCGTCAGCGGCGCAAACCTTATCGACGCGCAAGCCACCTTCGACCAGAACAACCAGCCCGCGGTCAGCTTCCGTTTTGATGCGGTCGGGGCACAGAAATTCGCCAAGGCGACGCAGGACAATGTCGGCCGTGTCTTCGCCATCGTGCTGGACGGCAAGGTCATCAGCGCGCCGGTAATCAGAACCGCGATTCTGGGCGGCAGCGGACAGATCACAGGCAATTTCACGACCACGGAAACGCGCGACCTGTCGCTGTTGCTGCGGGCCGGCGCCTTGCCGGCGCCGCTGGTCGTGATTGAGGAACGGACGGTTGGTCCCGGCCTTGGGCAGGACTCGATCGAGGCCGGTGAAATCGCAAGTTTGCTTGGGCTGGGGCTTGTGGTGGTTTTCATGTTGCTGGCTTATGGTCTTTTCGGCGCGCTGGCGGATATCGCGTTGGCTTTCAACGTCTTGCTGATCATGGGACTGTTGTCCCTGTTGCAGGCAACCCTGACCCTGCCCGGTATTGCGGGCATCGCGCTGACAATCGGTATGGCCGTGGACGCCAACGTGCTGATCTTCGAGCGCATTCGCGAGGAAGCGCGCGCAGGACGCACGCCCGTCAATGCCGTGGATGCAGGCTACAAGCGCGCCATCACGACCATCATCGACGCCAACCTGACGACCTTTATCGCGGCGCTGTTGCTGTTCATCTTCGGGTCGGGGCCGGTTAAAGGCTTTTCGGTAACGCTGATGATCGGCATCGCGACCTCTATGTTCACGGCAATCTTGTTGACGCGGCTTCTGGTGGTGACCTGGCTGCGCCGCCGGCGTCCGGCCGAATTGCCGATCTGACCGGGAGAGAACGGAACAATGAAAAAACTTCGTATTGTCCCGGCGGATACCGCCATCAATTTCATCGGGCGGCGATTGATCGCATTCGCGTTTTCCGCGGTGCTGGTTCTGGGGTCGCTAGGGGTTGCCGCCACCAGCGGGCTGAATCTCGGCATCGACTTCCTCGGCGGCATCCTGCTGGAGGTGCAGACCAAGGAGAAGGCGGACCTTGCGTCTCTACGCTCCGACCTGGGTAGCCTGGGGCTGGGCGAAGTCAGCCTTCAGGGATTCGGCGCAGAGGATGTCGTGCTGATCCGGGTGCAGCGTCAGGAGGGCGGCGATGTTGCCCAGCAGGCGGCGATCAAGAAGATTCGCGACCGGCTCGGCGATACGGTCAAGGAATACAGACGCACCGAAACCGTTGGCCCAACCGTTGGCGAAGAGCTGAAGGAAGCTGCAATATGGGCCATCGGGTCGGCGATAATTGCGATCTTGATCTATATCTGGTTCCGCTTCGAGTGGCAGTTCGGCATCGCCGCCATCATCGCACTGATCCATGACGTGTTGAGCACGATCGGCCTGTTCGCATTGTTTCAGCTTGAATTCAACCTGGCCACGGTCGCGGCGGTGCTGACCATCGCCGGTTACTCGATCAACGATACGGTTGTGGTGTTCGACCGGGTACGCGAAAATCTGCGCAAATACAAGAAGATGCCGCTGCCGGAACTGTTCAACCTGTCGATCAACGAAACGCTGTCGCGCACAACGATCACAAGCCTGACCACGCTGCTGGCGCTGGGTGCGCTGTTCTTCTTCGGCGGCGAAGTGATCAGCGGCTTCAGTATCGCGCTGATCTGGGGCGTGGTGATCGGCACCTATTCGTCGATTGCGCTGGCGGTGCCGGTGCTGCTCTATCTCGACATCGACCGCGGCCTCGGCGAAGAGGATGCCGGGCCGGGCCTGGAGGCCGCCGGCTGAACCCCAGCGGCAACAACATATGGACATAACGCCCGCCGTCCCCCTTGGAAGCCAGGTCATACAAGGCTATGGACCCGGCCTGTTCAGGATTGCGGGCGTCGTTCATAACAGCTCGGTTCTGGTGCTGCCGGACCGCACCCTGGCTTGGGGCGTGACCAACTTCGCAGATATTTCCCTTGGCGGATTCGAACCGTTTCTGGCTAAGGGAATATCAGTCGACGTATTGCTGCTGGGATGTGGTTCGGCCATGCGGTTGCCGCCGCCTGATGTCAGGTCCGCGTTGCGCGCGCATGGAATAGTCCTCGAACCGATGGACACCGGCGCGGCCTGCCGTACCTTCAACATCCTGCTGACCGAAGGCCGGCAGGTTGCCGCGGCCCTGATCGCGCTGCCGCCCGAGTAGGCAATGGACGACCACGCCTATTGTGCGTCCCAGGTCCGCGCTTTCGATTCCGACCGTTTCGTCACGGCCCTGTTCGCCCCGGCGTCCCGGCGGACAGACCTGATCGCCCTGTATGCCTTCAATCTGGAGCTGGCCCGCAGCCGCGAGATGGTTTCCGAACGGACCCTGGGGCAGATTCGCCTGCAGTGGTGGCGCGATGCGATCGCCGAATGTTACGAGGGCAGGGCGCGCCGGCATCAGGTCGTCCAGCCGCTGGCCGCGGCGATCGAACGCCATGGGCTTTCCCGCGATCTGTTCGACCGGATCATCGATGCGCGGGAAGCGGATTTCGATCCGTCGCCGCCCGATAATATCGAAAGCTTCATTGCTTATGCGAACAACTCATCCGGAACACTGAACCGGCTGGCCCTGACAATTCTTGGTGTCGAGGAAGAGAATGCGCAACAGGTGGCCGCGGCGGTCGGCACCGCCTGGGTGCTGGCAGGGACAGCCAGGGGCCTGCGGCATCTGCTGATGACCGGCAGGCGGCCTTTGCCTGGTGAACTGATGGCGAAACATGGACTGACTCACGCCCGGCTGGAGGGCCTGAAGCCTGAAAAGCAAGTTCGTGCAGTTGTTGAGGAATTGTCTTCGATAGCTCTGAAAGTCATTGAAAAAAGGGTTAAGGCGACCAGCAAGGCGGTACCGGTCATGCTCCAGTCTATGCTCATTCGCGCCTATCTGAAGCGGCTGGCTGCCAGCGGCTACAATCCGTTCGACGAACGGAACCTCCGGCCGCTTCCCTACCGCACATGGCGGCTCATACTGGCGGCGATGACCGGCCGGATGTGAGTTATTCGGCGGCCGCCCGCGCGGCGCCCGGCCAGCCGGCCAGATCGGCCAGAGCGCGGTCGCTCATCGCCTTCTTGCGGTCGCGGCCCTTGATCTTGCGCTTGCCCTCCGGCGGGGCGACCGGCGGAAACAGGCCGAAATTCACGTTCATGGGCTGGAAGGTCTCGGCCTCGGCGCCGCCCGTAATATGGGCCAGCAGGGCGCCCAGCGCGGTTGTCGCCGGCGGCGGGACAATTGGTTGGCCCAGCCTTTCCGCCGCGGCGAAGCGCCCGGCGACCAGCCCCATGGCGGCGGATTCCACATAGCCCTCGACCCCGGTGACCTGCCCCGCGAAGCGCATCCGCGGATCCGCCTTCAGGCGCATCGTCGCATCCAGCAGGCGCGGGCTGTTCAGGAAGGTATTGCGGTGGATGCCGCCCAGCCGCGCGAATTCGGCATTTTCCAGTCCGGGGATGGTGCGGAAGATGCGGGTCTGTTCGGCATATTTCAGCTTCGTCTGGAAGCCGACCATGTTGTAGAGCGTGCCCAGCGCATTGTCCTGGCGCAGTTGCACCACGGCGTGGGGGCGGCGACCGGTATGCGGGTCGGTCAGTCCGACCGGTTTCATCGGCCCGAAGCGGAGCGTCTCACGCCCGCGCTCCGCCATCACCTCAATCGGCAGGCAGCCCTCGAAATAGGGCGTGTCCTTCTCCCAGTCCTTGAATTCCGTCTTGTCGCCGGCCAGCAGCGCATCGATGAAAGCCTCGTGCTGCGCCTCGTCCATGGCGCAGTTGATGTAGTCCTTGCCGTCGCCCTTGTCGTAGCGCGACTGGAACCAGGCGCGGGAAATGTCGATGCTCTCTGTGTGGATGATCGGCGCGATGGCGTCGAAGAAGGCCAGCGATTCCTCGCCGGACAGTTCCAGCACCGCTTTCGACAAAGCAGGGGATGTCAGGGGGCCGGTGGCGACGATCACGGAATCCCAGTCAGCGGGCGGCAGGCCCGCGATCTCCTCGCGCCGGATCTCGACCAGCGGCTCGGCCTCCAGCGCCGCCGTCACGGCCTGGCTGAAATGGTCGCGGTCGACGGCCAGCGCGCCGCCGGCCGGCACGGAATGCTCGCCCGCCATGCTCATGATCAGCGAATCGCAGCGGCGCATTTCCTCATGCAGCAGCCCGACCGCGTTATATTCGGGATCGTCCGAGCGGAAGGAGTTGGAGCAGACCAGTTCGGCCAGCCCGTCGGTCTGATGCGCGTCGGTTTCGCGCACGGGACGCATCTCGTGCAGAATGACCGGCACGCCGGCGCGGGCAAGCTACCAGGCGGCCTCCGACCCCGCAAGGCCGCCGCCGATCACATGGACTGGTTTGATATCGCTGAACATGGGCAACAGATAGAGGGGAGGGGCAGGGCAGTCAATGTGCGCCGCGCAATTTCGCACGGCTTTCGGCTCTCGCTTCGCTGCCCGGTCAACCCGGCGCGAAGATTTCCTGCGGGGCGGCGATGCCCTTCAGCGGGTGTTTTCCCAGGCTACGAGCCGGGATTTTTGCCGTCCTGACGAAATCCGTGGACAGGACCATCTGGCGACCGGTCTCGGCGCAGAAATGCTCGATCCGGCTTACCAGATTGACAGCGTGGCCGATGACGGTGAAATCGAGCCTGTCCCTTGTTCCTATATTGCCGTAGAAGACCTCGCCGACATGCAGGGCAAGCCCCGCATTGACGGCCGGCTTTCCCGCCTCCCGCCGCTCGTCGTTCAAGCGCGCAAGGCACGCCACGGCTTCTTCCGCGGCGGTCAGGGCCGTTTCGCAGGCTTGCCGGACGGCACCGTCGCCGCTGCCGTTAACCGGCATGATCGCCAGCATGGCGTCGCCGATGAATTTCAGGATTTCGCCGCCTGCATCGGTGAACGGCTTGGAAACCGTCTCGAAATACTGGTTGAGAAGCTCGACCATGTCCTCGCCGGAATGGGTTTCTGATAGCTGCGTAAAGCCGCGCAGGTCGCTGTACAGCAGCACGGCGCGCAGACGGCTTACGTCGCCGCGCTTTACATTCCCGGCATTGACCTGGTCGCCCGTCGATCTGCCGACATAGGTTTGCAGCAATACGCGGGACATCCGCTCCAGATTGATGAGTTCGGCAACGGAAGCAAAGGCAGGGAGGGCGGTGTCCAGCATTTTCAGATGACGGCCGCTGAACCCGTCCGGATGGTCGGTGGCGAGTGTCATCGCCTGTTCGTTGCCGCCGCGAAAGGGCAGCCATTTCACCAGATAGTCGGTGATGCCCAGTTCCACAAGATCCTGCAGAATGGGGAAATCGCGCGGTGTGGCTGGATCCAGCAGCCGCCGTCGCACATCGCGATGCTTCTGATAGGCGATGCGCAGCGGGCTATCCAGGAAGATGGGAGATTT
>JBFFGY010000130.1:0-7389 GCA_041557215.1 Alphaproteobacteria bacterium | reverse complement strand
GTGTCGCTGACCGCCGCGGCGCACCGCCTGATGGACACCGACGAGCTGAAACCCGCCGCCAGGCGCAACCTCACCGCCATCCTCGATGATTTCGCGCGCTGGCGCGGCCAGGCGGAGAGCCTGTCCCATACGGAACGGGCCGGCATCGTGCTGGACGAGTCCGGCTACACCGCCCTGTGGCGCGCCAGCAAGGACCCGAAAGCGCCCGGCAAGCTGGATAACCTCAAGGAACTGGTGGTCGGCATGGCCGAGCGCGAAAGCCTAGCCGAATTCCTGGAACATGTCAGCCTCGTCATGGAGAACGAAGAGCGTGCCGCCGGCGCATCGGTCAGCATCATGACGCTTCATGCCGCCAAGGGGCTGGAGTTCAACAACGTATTCCTGCCGGGCTGGGAGGAGGGCCTGTTCCCGCACCAGCGCGCGCTGGACGAAACCGGCGCGGCGGGGCTGGAGGAGGAACGGCGGCTGGCCTATGTCGGCATTACCCGCGCGCGAAAACGGGTGCGCATCTCCTTCGCCGCCAACCGGCGCATCTATAACCAGTGGCAGAGCGCCATCCCCTCGCGCTTCATCGACGAACTGTCGCCCGACCATGTGGAGGCCGCCGGCGAATCCGGCCTCTATGGCGGCCGCCAGGCCCCCACCGCAGCGGATGCCTTCGCTCACGGCAGTTGGGCGCCGACCAGGCGCGGCGCGCCCCCGGCCGGCCCGGTGATCGAGGGCACCGGCGCACGCAGCGGCGAGGGCGACGGTTTCGCGCCCGGCGAACGCTGCTTCCACCTGAAGTTCGGCATGGGCACGGTCAAGGCGGTCGAGGGCGACAAGCTGACCATCCAATTCGACAAGGCCGGCAGCAAGAAAGTCGTCGCCGCCTTCGTGGAGCGGCCGTGAGCGGAAATTCGATGCTGAGCGGAAATTCCTGGCTGCTGGAGCTGGAGACCACGGCGGCGGCCGCGCCGGTCTTTATGGATGCGCTGGACGAGATAGCCATTACGGTGTCCAGTTTCGAGGCCGACGGCGGCAGAATCTGGCAGGTCACGGCCATGTTCGACGCGATGCCCGACCATGCCGCAATCGCCCCGGTGATTGCCTTGGCCGCCGCCGCGGCGGGCGTGAAGGAACCGGAATTCGTCGTCAGGCCGCTGGAGGCCCGCGACTGGCTGGCCGAAAACCGCGCCTCCTTCCCGCCGATCCGCGCCGGGCGCTTCTTCATCCATCCCACCTTCTTCGAAGGGATCCCGCCGGCCGGCTCCCACGCCATCGCGCTGGATGCCGGCACCGCCTTCGGCACTGGCTCGCATGGCACGACGAAAGGCTGCCTGCTGGCGCTGGACCGCATCGCGCGCCGCCGCCGGCCGCGCCGGATGCTGGATATGGGCTGCGGCTCCGGAATCCTCGCCATCGCCATGGCCATGGCCTGGAAGCGCCCCGTTCTGGCCGTCGATATCGACGAGGAGGCAGTACGCGTGACGGCGGAGAATGCTCAGGCGAACCGCGTCGCCAATTGGGTGCGCGCGACGGCCGGCCCCGGCTTCGACGCGCCCGCCATGCAGGGGCGGCGGGATTACGATCTGATCGTCGCCAACATCCTCGCTCGGCCGCTGATCTCCATGGCCCCGGCGCTGGCCAGGGCGTTGGCACCGGGCGGCGAGGCCGTGCTCTCCGGCCTCCTGACCCACCAGGAAAACCAGGTCATTTCCGCCTACCGCGCCCAGGGCCTCGCCCTCGTCCGCCGCGCCCGCATCGATGACTGGTCGACGCTGCTGCTGCGCCGGGGAAGGCGCTAGCGCCGCCTCACCATGGTTTAAATGACGCCAATGTGGTATGGCTGCTCTCCAAAAGGGGAGTAGAGGGCCATGGTTGGAGAGACGGAGCCGGCAGTTGCCCGGCACTACGGCGTTACCGATCTCGGGCAAAGAATCCTGGATTCCGCGCGGCAGTCCGGCCTCGACCCGGATAATCTGAATCCGGTCGATCTGGCGCCCGTAGACGAATTCCATATGGGCGGACGCGCGGCCACCGCACATGTGCTGGGGCAGATTGATCTGCCGGCGGGTGGGCGCGTTCTCGATGTCGGCAGCGGGCTTGGCGGCGTCACCCGCTATCTCGCGGCCGAATGCGGCTGCCGGGCAACCGGCATCGACCTGACCCCCGAATTCGTCCAGGTGGCGCAGATGCTGACGGAACGAACCGGCTTTCCGGAAAGGTCGATTTCCAGGTTGGCAGCGCCCTCGATATGCCTTGGCCGGCGCAGAGCTTCGATGCCGCCGTGACCTTCCATGTGGCGATGAATATCGAAAATCGCCCCCGCCTCTATGCCGAGGTGGCGCGGGTCCTGCGCCCCGGTGGGCAATTAGCGATCTACGACGTCTTGAAGGGGCCGGCCGACGGCATGCTGTTCCCCGTGCCCTGGGCGGAAAGCGCCGAGACCAGCTTCCTGGTCACGCCCGATGCGATGACGGAACTGCTTGATCAGGCCGGTTTCGAAATCGTCTATGTGGAAGACCGCCGCGACGCGGCGATGGAACATCACCACGCCCGGCTCGCCAACATGGCCGCGGTCGGCGGCCCGCCGCCTCTCGGTATCCATCTGCTTACCGGAGAAACCACCGCCCAGAAGTCGCGCAACATGCTGCAGATGCTGGAAGCCGACCAGATCGGGCTCTACGTGATGATCGCGCGCCGCAAGAATTGAACTACCGTCGTTTCAATCGGTTCACCACCGGAACCGGAACGCAGGCCAAGGTTCGGCATCGAAGTTTTCTGGTGGCGGATGGCCGCCGGAAGTTACTTGCCGAATTCCGCGGATCGTCCCAAGCTTGAGGTGGACATCGCCGCCGGTCCGGTTTTGCCGGTAAACACCTTTATACGCGACAGCGAGCGAGAGACCCATGCTTCGTCGTCTGGCGAAAATCTTCGCAATTGCCATGGTCTTTCTGCTGGCCGTGGCTATTGCCCTGGTCGCGTTTCGCGCCAGCCTCGCCGAAGCGATCATCACGTCCCGGCTTGCGGCCTCCGGTGTCGCGAACCCGCGCCTCAGCGTGGGGGCGTTCGATCTGGATCATCTGGAAATCGCGGATGTCACCCTGGGCGCGGGCGATGAGCTGAGCGCCGGGACAGTCACGTTCTCATACAGCCGGGACGGCTTACTCGCCGGACGCCTGGATGAGGTCCGGGTCGACGGCCTCCGCCTGCGTCTCGACGGCTCGAGCCGGGCGCGTCCCTTCGGCAGCCTGCAGCCGCTCATTTCAGCCGATGGAGGCGCGTCGCCGGAGGCCGGCGGCGGTGCGATCGCACCGATTCCCGAAACCGTCGTCCTGTCGAACGGGCGGGTCGAGCTATCCTTGCCGGAAGGGCCCGTATCAACGGAAATATCCGGCCGATGGCATCCGCTGGAAAACAGGGCGTCGATGACGATGTCCCGTCTGGAACTGCCTCACGTCGCCCTGCGGACCGCGGAACTGCAGTTGGAAGCGACCGGATCCCGCCTGGCTGCAACGGGGAAGGTCGAAAGCGTGGACGACGCCCTCGACCTCGATATGGCGGTAAGCGTCAATGCCTGGCGCGACGAGCCGGAACTCGACCTGGCGCTGAACCTCCGGCTGCGATCGGAGGCATGGCGGATCCCGCTTTGGCCACAGGACGCGGCGGCGGAGGGCGCGATTACCCTGAAGCTGGACGGCCGGCTGCCGCCTTTGTCGGGGATGTTCCGCGAAACCTCAGTCGTACAGGCATTGAACGGTGCGGAACTGCATGGACGATTGCGCGCTTCGGTGACGGACGCCGGATATGCCGGGCGGGTCGACGGGATCTCGGGGACGCTGGACCTTGAAGCGGATGCCGCGCAGGGTGCGATCGACCTCAAGCTGGCGGACGAGGGCAGGCTTCAGATCGCCCGGCTTGACCCCGCCTGGCTTCAGTCCCTTGGCGTTCCGCCTGCGCTGCGCCCGCTTCTGGAGGCCGGCGCGACCCTCGTTCTGCCGTCCGGAAAGGATGCTCTTCGCGCGTCGCTTCGACCGTCCGGGGCAGGGACAGATCTTTCCCTCGCGGGCGCTGCGAGGGTCGCCGCATCTGGGACGACGCTCGATCTTCGCGGAGACGGATCGCTTGCCCTGGACGAATCAAATCGGCCGGCAAGTTTTTCCTTTCCCGAACTTGGGCTGCAGCTCGGCGAAGTCGAGATCGCGGGGCAGCGCGTGCGAAAGCTGGATTTCGCGGGCGAGATCAGCGGTCCATTCGATGACCTCACGGGATCGGGCGATATCGCCGCCGCGCTGCGCGCGATCCGGATCGAAGATACGCGACTGGGTAATTCCACGGTCGAAATCAGTACCGCATTCGAATGGGCCGGGGAACGTCTCGAACTGCGCCAGACGGGCGAAGGGTCGGCATCGCTGGCGTCAGTGCATGTCGGCAAGACGGCGCGAATCGCGCGGCCGGTTTCGTTTCGCCTGAGCGATTGCTCGCTGACTCTCGACGCCACGCGGGAAGGCATATTCCTGTTGCACTCGGCGACGATGAACCCGAACCCAACGACGGTCGAGCTGCTTCGCCCGGACGCGCCCGCCGTCATCGTCAAACTCGACGGCGGAAGCTTCAGGCTTGCCGGCGGGATGACCCCGACATCCCCCTACCGCGGAAAACTGGATGTGATCGGCGGCCGGCTGGCGGTTCCCGAATCGGCGCTTGCGGCCAGCGACGTTTCGGCATCCGTCGCCGTTCCGATGCCTTCGTCCGGGCGCTTTGCGGATGTCGCGGTAGGCCAGCTGTCCCATACCCGGACGCCCGCCTATTTTGCTCCGCTCAGGATAAGTGGCGGCGTCGACCGCCAGCAGGATTCGCTGATCCTGAAAGCCACCGGATACGATGCAAAGGGACAGGAGCGGCTTTCCATGCAGGGCCGGCATCGGCTCGCGAAGGGTGACGGCAATCTGTCGCTCCAACTTGCCGAGATCGCCTTCCGCAAGGGCGGCCCGCAACCCGCGGACCTGTTTCCCGTCCTGGCCCCGGTTCGCGAAGCCGGCGGCCGGCTCGGAGCCAGTGCCGAAATCAAATGGGGGGCGGGGCGGCTGGAGAGCGGCGGCGCGATCGATCTGGCGGGCCTCGCCTTTACAACCGATGCCGCCAGGGTCGAAGGACTCGACGGGCGGGTCGTGCTCGACAGCCTGTTCCCACTCTCGACGCCGCCGGGTCAGGAACTGACCGCCCGTCGCATCGATCCCGGTGTTCCGCTCGAAGATATCGCGGCCCGTTTCGATATCGAGCCGGCGACGCCGCCCAGGCTGCACCTCACGGAGGCAGGGGCGCGGTTTGCGGAAGGCCGGCTCACGATTTTCGAAACCGTGCTGGACCCCGCGCAGGAACGGAACGATATCGTTGTCGGCGTCGAGGGGGCGGATCTGTCGGCTCTTCTGGGCCTCTTGAAGGTCGAAGACGTCTCGGGCAGCGGAAAATTGAACGGCACCATCCCGATCCGCATCGTGAACGGCAATGTCGTCGTCGCCGATGGCCTGCTGGAGGGCGAAGGCCCGGGCATTTTGCAGGTTCGCTCCGAGGCCGCCACCTCGGCCCTTGCCGGCGCTGGCGAGCAGGTGGTGCTTATGCTTAGCGCCCTGGAGGATTTCCGGTACGACTCGCTGTCGGTGACGCTGGATATGCCGGACGGCGAAACGATCTCGGTGATGGCCCGCATGCAGGGCCATAATCCCGCTGTGCTGGAAGGCTATCCTTTCGCCTTCAATATCAACCTCAGCGGCAATTTCACGCAACTGATCGCTGCGATCCGCCAAGGGGCGAATCTGTCGAGCGATTTGATCCGTCCCCAGATGCGGTGACACGGCAGGCCTTGCGCAGTCGCGTCATCATGCTGCATGATGGGCAAGGCTCGGCGAGCCCAGTGCACCGCTCGCCTGAAACGGAGGCGCCGATGCCGTTCGACAGGATCAGCATAGTGGGACAACCGGTCCGCCGGTCCGTTCTTTTCGCCTTCGTCGGTGCCGCGCTGCTTGGGTGCGAACCTACCGTAAAGATCGAGGCGCCGAAGGAGCCCATCACCATCAACCTCAACATCAAGCTCGAAGCCGAGGTCCGGGTGAAGCTCGAGGAAGCGGCCAAAGAGGACATCAAGGAAAACCCGGGGCTTTTCTAGCCCCGGCCGCTTGCCTTGAAAGGAAGGTTTGGGGAAATAGGAGTGGATACAATGCACCGTCGCCGGATTCTGACCGTCCTTGCCGCGTTCTCACTCGCTGTTGTCTTCGGCGGCTCGCCGGCATTGGCGCAATCGCTCGATGCGCTGCGTACATCGGGTGTCATTGGGGAACGCTTCGACGGACTGTTGATGTTGCGTGAAGCCAATGCTTCGGCGGAGGCCCGCGCCATGGTGAAGGACGTCAACGCGAAACGAAGCCAGATCTACGCGCAGCGGGCGAAGGAACAAGGGGTTCCCCCGGACCAGGTCGGACGGGTCTACGCCAAGGAGATATTCCAGAACGCGCCGAAGGGAACCTGGTTCCTCGGTGAGGACGGGCGCTGGACCAGAAAGTAGTTGTCCCGGCGGCATTGGCAGCATGTACTTTTCCGCTTGCCGTAGCTGTCCGACTTTCCTACTCTCCGCGCCATGAGCAGTCGGACGTACAACCTCGTTTCGCGCCGCCGCGCCTATCCATAGGCGGTCGGCGGCTCATTCCTTTATTCTGAAATTCAACCAGTCGCGACCGTCGCCGAAAGGCGAGGGCGCGTAAAATCCTGTCCTTGTCCTCGGCGACTCCATCCAGGAGGACAGGAAGATGACGACGAAAGCACACTCGAAAGAACCAACCGGGCAGGGTGATTTTTCCGCCCTGATGGAAATAACCAAACGGCCACCGATCGTCTTTACCCGTGGCGAGGGGTCATGGCTGTGGGACAGCCGGGGCAGGCGCTATCTGGATTTCATCCAGGGCTGGGCGGTCAACTGCCTTGGCCATTGCCCGCCGGCGGTCGCCAGGGTCCTGGCCGAACAATCCGCGCTGCTGATGAATTGCAGCCCGGCCTATTACAACGAACCGATGGTCCGCTATGCCGGAGCCCTGACGGGCGCCAGCGGGTTGGAGCGCTGCTTCCTGGCCAACAGCGGTGCCGAGGCGAACGAGGGCGCGATCAAGCTGGCGCGGAAATGGGGGGCGCTGCATCGCGGCGGCGCCTATGAAATTATCACCACCGACCACGGTTTTCATGGCCGCACGCTCGCGACGATGTCGGCCTCCGGCAAGGCCGGCTGGGACGGCCTGTTCGAACCGAAAGTCCCCGGTTTCCCGAAAGTGCCGCTGAACGATCTGGCTGCGGTCGAGGCGGCAATTACGGCTAACACCGCCGCCGTCATGCTGGAGCCGATCCAGGGCGAATCCGGCG